>JBAUUM010000841.1:0-6655 GCA_049582705.1 Actinocatenispora sp. | reverse complement strand
GTCCGGCGTCGGCCAGGCCAGGCGCAGGACCGTCAGGGCGGTGCCGGTCGCCGCGGCGGCCGCCCGGCAGGCCTGCTCGCCGAGGCGTTTGGTCAGCCCGTACGGCTCGGCCGAGTCCGGCTCCTCGTCGGCGCCGATGGTCCGGTACCCGAGATCGGCGAAGACCGACAGGCTGCTGACGAACACCACGTGCGGTACGCCGGCCCGCGCGGCCGCCGCCACGGCCAGGTACGCGGACTTGACGTGCACGTCGAACGCCACCGCCGGGTCGGTCCGTTCGTCTGCCACCCGGACCGGCGCCATCGCCATGTGCAGCACCGCGTCGGTGCCCGCGCAGGCGCGGTCCAGCACTGCGCGGTCGGTGGCGTCCCCGGCCAGGTACTCGTACCCGCCGTCCGGCCCCGGTTCGCGCAGGTCCAGCACCCGTACCCGGTGCCGGGCGGCCAGCCCGGGCAGGACCAGCCGACCGACGTACCCGGCGCCTCCGATGACCAGCAGCCGCATCCCGTACCTCCTCGGTTCGCGCGTCGGTCTCCGGCGGGCGCGCGTCGCGTGACCTCACCGTACGGGTCCGCGCCGGGGTCCCGGGCGTGCCGGCTGGGCGGGCGGCCCGCGCAGGGGGCACACTGCGGAGATGGACCGTCAGCAGGAGTTCGTGCTTCGCACGTTGGAGGAGCGCGATATCCGTTTTGTCCGGCTCTGGTTCACCGACGTGCTCGGCACCCTGAAGAGCGTGTCGGTGGCCCCGGCCGAGCTGGAGTCGGCCTTCGAGGAGGGCATCGGCTTCGACGGCTCGGCCATCGAGGGCTTCGCCCGGGTGCACGAGTCGGACATGATCGCGCTGCCCGACCCGGGCACGTTCCAGGTCTTCCCGTTCGAGGGCGGTGCCTCCGGCGAGAGCGCCCGGATGTTCTGCGACATCGCCCTGCCGGACGGCTCGCCGTCCTGGTCGGATCCGCGGCACGTGCTTCGCCGCACCCTGTCGAAGGCGGCGGAGAAGGGCTTCACGTTCTACACGCATCCCGAGATCGAGTTCTTCCTGCTGTCCGAACTCGGGGAGAACGGTGCCGAACCCACCCCGGTCGACTCCGGTGGCTACTTCGAGAACACCACCCACGTGGCGGCCCGCGACTTCCGCCGGCAGGCGGTGCTCGCGCTGGAACGCATCGGCATCTCCGTCGAGTTCAGCCACCACGAGGTGGCGCCCGGCCAGCAGGAGATCGACCTGCGCTACGCCGACGCGCTCACCACCGCCGACAACATCATGACGTTCCGGCACACGGTCAAGGAGGTCGCGCTGTCGCAGGGCGTGCACGCGACCTTCATGCCCAAGCCGTTCACCCACCAGCCGGGCAGCGGCATGCACACCCACCTGTCGCTGTTCGAGGGCGACCGCAACACGTTCCACGACCCGACCGACCCGATGAAACTGTCCAAAGTGGCGCGTTCGTTCATCGCCGGTCTGCTGCACCACGCCCGCGAGTACACGGCGATCACCAACCAGTGGGTCAACTCGTACAAGCGGCTGTTCCCGGAATCGTTGCCGGACAACATCAACGAGGTTCCGGCGTACGTGTCCTGGGGGCACCTGAACCGGTCCGCGCTGGTCCGGGTCCCCGCGTACGGCAAGCCGATCAGCGCCCGTGTCGAGGTGCGCTCGATCGACACTGCGTGCAACCCGTACCTGGCGTACGCGGTGCTGCTGGCCGCGGGCATGAAGGGCATCGAGGAGGGTTACGAGCTGCCGCCGGGCTCGGAGGACGACATCTGGGCGCTGACCGACGCGGAGCGTCGGGCGATGGGCTACGAGGCGCTGCCGCAGAACCTGTCCGAGGCGCTGGACGTGATGGCCCGCAGCGAGTTCGTCGCCGAGACGCTCGGCGAGGCCGTGTTCGACTTCTTCTGCAAGAACAAGCGGGCGGAGTGGGACGCCTACCGCAGCCGGGTCACGCCGTACGAGCGGCGGCGCTACCTGAACCTCTGACCGCGCGGCTCCGAAACGCGGGCTCGCTGCCGGCCGGGCAGTTCCGGCCGCGCGCCGCCGGAAGGGGCGTCCCGCGCGTGCGACGGGGCGCGCGGGACATCCGAGTGGTACCCGTCGGTAACTGGTTGATCACCCGTCCGACATCACCGAACGCCCTGCTCCGCGTTGTATCCGGTAGACCGTCCTCGACCGGACCCGGAGGCAACCGCAGTGGACACCACGACCGTCACGTCCCCCGACCGGACGGCGCCGGGACGGGCCACGCCGCTGAAGGTGGTGGTGCTCGGCGGCCGCGCGGTGGGGCAGGCGAGCCTGACCTCCGAGGAACTGTTCGTCGGCATGGTCTCGGAGCTGGACGACGAGGTCGCCCGGCAGGCGCAGACCATCGTGCCGTACGGACAGTGTGCGGTGACCGGACCCGTGTCGGTCCACGTCTACGGGATGCCGGCGCAGAATCGGTTCTGGTTCATGTGGGACGCCCTGTCCCTGGGCGCCGTCGCCGCGCTGGTCCTGGCCGACGCCACCCGGCTCGCGGACAGCTTCCCGGCGATCGACTACACCGTGGCGCGCGGGCTGCCGTTCCTCGTCGCGGTCACCGGCGCCGAGCACTACGACCTCACCGAGGTGCGCGAGGCGCTGGCGGTCGGTGCCGGTACGCCGGTACTGCTGGCCGACCGGCTGACCGACCCGGACCGCCCGCGCCCGGCACGGGAGCTGCTGCGCGCCCTGGTCCGGTACGCCGTGGCCCGCCGGCACACCGCCGTCCCCGCCGCCTAACCCGACCGGCCGGACCCTGAGTGGCCGGCCGGCACCGAGGGCCCTGCACCGAGCGGCCCGCCGCAGGGGGTGTCCCCGGACCGGGGGACGGTGTCACCCGGTCGTACGACGCGCCCACGGGCCGGTCCCCACGGCATCACCCCAAGGGGTGGGATCGTCGCGTCCTGGGTGGGTTTGCCGGTACCGGACCGCGGGGTACGGGACAGGAGCACGTGGACCACAAACGTGAGGAGACTCCTGTGCTTGCCCTGACCGAGAACGCTGTGGCGGTCATCAAGAATCTGACCGAACAGCCGGCGGTACCGGACGGGTCCGGGCTGCGGATCGCCAGCGGAACCACGTCGCCGGACACCACCGAGCAGGCGCCCGAGGACGCGCAGGCGCTGACCCTGGCCGTGGAAACCCAACCGCAGGAAGGCGACCAGGTACTCGACGCTGGTGGTGCCCGTCTGTTCCTGGAGCCGGGAGCGGCCCAGTACCTGGACGACAAGGCACTCGACGCCGGCGTCGACGACAGCGGAAACGTGAACTTCCAGGTGGGTCTGCAGCCCGAATAGGTCTTACGGGGACGCTCCGGGGATGCTCCGGACGGACCGCTCGTGGCCGGGAGAAAGTGTCACACCCTGGCCGTACTGTTCGAGCATGAACCGGACGGAACGTCTCTACGCCCTCGTCGACGAACTACGCGCGGCGGCACCGTCGCCGCGCTCCACCCGCTGGCTCGCCGAGCGGTTTTCGGTGAGCGTGCGCACCATCGAGCGTGATGCCACCGCGCTCGCTGAGTCCGGTGTGCCTGTCTATCCGGTGTCGGGTCCGCATGGTGGCTATGCCGTGGACGCGACACACGAGCTGCCGTCGATCTCGATGACCTCCGAGGAGGCGGTGGCGGTCGCGATCGGGCTGGCGCGACTGGCCGGATCGCCGTTCCATTCGGCCGCAGACGGCGTGCTCGCGAAGCTGCGGGCACGCTATCCGGGGCTGACCAACGCGGCGGCGGAGGCCGTCGTCGCCCAGGTGGAGCCGGAGGAGACCGCGGCACCGCACCGTGGCCAGTTCCCCGCGGTTCCCGTGGTCCTGCAGGACGCGCTGGACCGTGAGCGGGTGCTGGAGATCGACTACTCCGACCGGAAGGGCGCGGTGAGCCGCCGCGAGGTCGAACCGATCGGTTTCGTCGGCACCCGCGACAGTTGGCTGCTGCTGGCCTGGTGCCGGCTACGGCACGGTGTGCGAGGTTTCCGCATCGACCGGATCCGTCGCGCCAACCTGGGTGCGGAGTCGGTGACGGCACGACGTGACCTGCCTGCCCTGAAGATTCCGGAGCAGGTGGTCCGACGGTTGTCGTGATGTGACGCGGGTCCGGCGGGTGGGCCGTGCCGTTGGTGCGTTCCGCCCGCCGGATAGCCTCGTGGCGTGAGCAACGCACGCACGCTCGTGGTGGAGAACGACCCGACCGACGATGTCCGCCTGCTCGGCGAATGGCTGACCGGGGCGGGGCTCGAACTTGAGGTGGTCCGGCCGCATGCCGGTGAGCCGCTGCCCACCGGTTCCGGCCCCGGCACGGCCCGGCTCGACGGGTACGGCGCGCTCGTGGTGATGGGCGGCGGCATCGACGGCGCCCCGTGGTACCCGGAGGTCGAGGACATGTTCCGGGTCGCGGTGCGCGACAAGGTCCCGACGCTCGGCGTCTGTCTCGGCGCCCAGCTGATGGCCCGCGCGTTCGGCGGCTACGTGGAGCGCGCGAAGGCCGGGCCGGAGATCGGCCCGCGGCTGGTCGCCAAGCGCGACGCCGCCGGCAACGACCCGCTGTTCGGTCCGCTGCCGATGCTGCCCGACGTGATCCAGTGGCACCGCGACGAGGTGACCGAACTGCCCGAGGGGGCCGTGCTGCTGGCCGCCTCGCCGCGCTACCCGCACCAGGCGTTCCGGTACGGCGACCGGGCCTGGGCGGTGCAGTTCCACCTCGAGTGCGACCGCGACATGCTGGCCGGATGGGCGGCCGACGCGGACGACCTGGGCGATCTCGGCCTGGACGAGGACGAACTGCTGGCCGGCGTCGACGAGGTGCTGCCGCTGATCACCGAGGTGTGGCGGCCGTTCGCGCAACGCTTCGCCGACCTGGCGCTCGGCCGGCTGGCGTTCCGGAGCGAACTACCGCTGCTCGGTTCGTGACCGCCCCTCCGTGACTGGCACACCTGGGACTCCGGAGCGGCCGATGAGCGCACAGCACCCACAGGGCGCGGCCCCGACGCCGCGGCGTCCCGTCGCCCGGCTGAGCCGGTACGGTCTCGCCGACACCCGGCGCGCCGCGGAACTGCTGGGCGTCGACGCCGGCCTGGTCTGGTGGGACCCGACCCGGATGGCGCCGGTCGACGAGGAGTCGGCGACGCTGCTGTCCGCCCTCGCCGGCACCGCCGACCCGGACCTCGCCCTCCTGCAGCTGCACCGGTTCGCCGCGGCCCAGCACGACTCGGCCGGCGACGAGGACCTGGCCGGTACCGGCTTGCTCCGCGCAATGCGGTCCGAGCCGGGACTGGCCGACCGCCTGCTGTCCGTACTGGGCGCCTCCGCGGCGCTCGGCGACCACCTGGTCGCCTGCCCGGACGACTGGCGGGTCCTCACCGACGCCCGGTTCCCGTACGGGCGCCGCGACGTCGCGTCGTTGAGCGACGAACTGCGTACCGCCGTGCGGGGCGCCACCGGTCCGGAGGCGGTGTCGGCGCTGCGCCTGGCGTACCGGCGGGTGCTGCTGTGCGTGGCGGCCGCCGACCTGACGGGCCTGCGTGGGGTCGAGGAGGTCATGGCCGAACTGGCCGACCTCGCGGACGCGACACTGCGCGCGGCGCTGAGCATCGCCGAGGCGGAGCAGCCCGCGGGCGCCGAGCCGTTCCGGCTGTCGGTGATCGCGATGGGAAAGACCGGTGGCGACGAACTCAACTACGTCAGCGACGTCGACGTCCTGTTCGTCGCCGAGCCGGCCGCCACCGGTGGGCCGTCGGCCACGGGCGCTCCGATGGAGGCCACCGACCCGGACGCGGCGCTGCGGGCGGCCACCGGCGTCGCCGCCCGGCTCATGGACGTGTGCCGGCAGGTGGCCTGGCCGGTCGACGCCGGCCTGCGGCCCGAGGGCCGGGACGGGCCGCTGGTGCGCACCGTCGCGAGCTATCACGCGTACTACGTCCGCTGGGCCAAGACCTGGGAGTTCCAGGCCCTGCTCAAGGCGCGGCCCGCGGCCGGCGACGCGGCCCTCGGGGAGGAGTGGCTGGACAGCGTGCGACCGCTGATCTGGCAGACCGCGGACGGCGCCGAGCGGCCGTCCATGGTGGCCGAGATCCGCGCGATGCGCCGTCGGGTCGAGGACCAGTTGCCGGCCGGTGAGGCCGAACGCGAGATCAAGCTGGGTCGCGGTGGACTGCGCGACATCGAGTTCGCGGTCCAGCTCCTGCAGCTCGTGCACGGTCGGTCGGACGAGACGCTGCGCAGCCCCAGCACCCTGACCGCGCTGCGGGCGCTCACCGACGGCGGGTACGTCGGCCGCTCCGACGGTGAGGAACTGGACAGCGCGTACCAGTTCCTGCGCGCCATCGAGCACCGGCTGCAGCTGCAGCAGCTGCGCCGTACGCACCGGATCCCGGACGACGAGGCGGGACTGCGCTGGCTGGCGCAGGCCCTCGGATACCGGCCGGACGGCGACCGCAGTGCCGTCCGGGGCTTCCTGCGTGACTGGTCCACGCTGGCCCGCAACGTGCGGCGGCTGCACGAGAAGCTGCTGTACCGGCCGCTGCTGGCGGCGGTGGCGAAGGTACCGACCGACGCGCTGCGGCTGACCAGTGGCCAGGCCGAGTCGCGCCTCGCCGCGCTCGGGTTCGCCGACCCGGCCGGGGCGCTGCGCCACAT
>JBAUUM010000840.1:0-7511 GCA_049582705.1 Actinocatenispora sp. | reverse complement strand
CGCCGGCAGCGTCCTGCTCGGCGCGGTGGGGGCGGTCCGCGCGTTGCGCCATCCGCGGCCCGCGGTCGACCTCACGCTGCTGCGCGCCCGGCCCACCGCGGTCGGCAACGCGGCCTTGGTGATGGTGAGCATCGTCCAGTACTCGGTGGTGCTGTGCCTGACCCTGCTGCTCAGCGAGGTCTGGCACTACCCGCCGAGCATGGTGGGGCTGGCGTTGACGCCCGGCCCGATCGTGACCGCCGTGGTGTCCTGGGCGGGCGGCCGGTGGGTGCAGCGGTTCGGGCCCCGCCCGGTCGTGGCGGTCGGTACCGTCGTGGCCATCGCCGCGTCGGTGTGGTTCGGCCTGGTGGTCGGGCCGGAGCCGGCATACCTGAGCACACTGCTGCCGATGCTGGTGTTCGGCTTCGGTGGCGTGTGGCTCGCCGGCATGGGGCTCAACACGCTCGCGGTGAGCGCGGTCCCGCCGCGCCGGTTCGGTACCGCGGGCGCGCTGACCATGCTGTCGCGCACCCTGGGCGCCACCATCGGCATCGCGTCGCTCGCCGTGGTCCTGGCGGTCCCGACGATCGCCGGCTTCCGGCTGAGCTGGCTCGCGGTGGCCTGCTGCCTGGTCGTGGTACTGGGGCTGATGGGTCTGGTACGCCCGGAACCACACGAGGCAGCACTGCCCGCGGCTGGTTCCACCACCTGACCCCGCCGCCCCCAGGACACGGGTGCGGTGCGGTGGGGACATGACGAAGGCGCCCGCGGTGCCCTTGCGGGTACCGCGGGCGCCGGACCGTCCGTCGCGGGGTCTGCCGTCGGGTGTGCTCGTCGCTCCCGGGTCGACGAGCGCGGGTGGCGGCCAGACCACGTGCGACGCGGTCGTGTCGGGGCCCTACCGGGGGCTCCTGTTCAGCTCAGCCGTTGGTGCACATCGGGGTACTCCTTTCCTGGTCCCGTCGGCGTTGCCGGCGGGAGGGGAGGAGCGGCGTACCGGTCGGTCACCGACATCGGTCAGCCGTTCCGAAGGCACGTGCGACGTCTGTTAGCCGGGAACGCACATGTCAGCCTCCTCGGTCGCGGTTGGATTCTGGGCTCCGTCCCGCGCGGGGCGCGCAACGGAAGTCTCCGGCGGGTGTCCGAGGCCGTCGCTGGGGCGGCTGGCCCGCTCGTGCGGGTGGACCGGATCTGCGAGCAACGCAACCCCCTTCGGCAATCGAAGGACAACCCGATTCGGGATGGAATCGCTTGGTATGACACGATCTGCACCATCCACCCTAGGGTGAAATGAGCGCATTGGGAAGACCCCGGACGGTGCCACTCTCCAATTTGGACGAGCGGCCGGAAGGATTGTTTCCACGCCGGGAACTCCGGTCCTCAGGTCACCCGACACGGTCAGTCCTCCCGGGCCTGGAAGATGGTCTGCCCCGTCGTCGTGGCGTGCGCGTCGACCTGGCCGAAACCCGCCTGCCGCAACGTTTCCACCACCGCGTCGGTGCCCCAACGGTTGCCCAGTCCGGGCCCGCCCGCGGCCAGACTGACCTGCATGCAGTGGAACACGCTGCTGAAGTAGCGCTGCACCGCCTGCGGATGGGCCGTGTCGACGTCCACGTCACCGCTCGCCTCCGGTTCCACCAGGACGAGGACACCACCCGGACGCAGCATCGTCCGGGCCACCCGCAGCGCGCCCACCGGATCCGGCAGGTCGTGCACGGTGTCGATGGCGAACACGACGTGGAAGCGTTCCGACACGGGCTGCTGCAGGTCCTGCGAGCGGAACTCCACGTTCGACAGCCCGCGCTCGGCGGCCCGCCGGGCGGCGTACGCCAACGCGTTCGGCTCCTGGTCGTACCCGACGAACGTCGACGCCGGGAACGCGCCCGCCAGCAGCAGAACCGCCCGACCCGCGCCACAGCCCAGATCCGCCGCGCGTACCCCGTCCCGCAGCAGGTCGCCGAGCCCTGCCACCGCCGGTACCCACTCGTTCACCAGCACCCGGTCGTACAGCGGGCCCGTCATCCGGTCCTGCATCTGCTCGGCCGGGTCGTACCGCGAGTACGGCACCCCCCGGCCGTCCCGCATGGACAGCTCCAGCTCCGGCATCACCTTGTGCGCCAACGGACCCATCTGCAGCAGTACGGCGAGGTCGAGCGGTGCCGTGGCCGGGTCGAGCAGCGCGTCGAAGCCGTCCCGCAGCCGGAACGTGCCGGCGGCGTGCCGCAGGTACCCGGCCGCCGTCATCATCGCCAGCCACTCCCTGGTGGAGCGCTCGTGCGTACCGGCCCGGGTCGCGAGTTCCGCCGCGTCGGCCGGGCCCTTGCGCAGCGCGTCCAACAGACCGATGCGCATGCCCAGGCCGAGCATCATGATCGCGTACTGGCCCTGGAGATCGTCGGTCAGTCGGCGGATCGAGGCGGTCACCTCGGCGTCCACGGGTACTCCGATCTGTCGGTCGGCGGCGGTGTCGGTCAGCGGTCGAACTCCCGGGGTCGGGTGTCGAACGGCTCGTCGGCCAGTTCGTCCAGCGCGCCGGCCAGTACCGTGACGCCGCGCAGGAACTCGTCGACCGAGATGCGTTCGTCGTCGCCGTGGTCCAGCGAACTGTCCCCGGGTCCGTACGCCGCCGCCGGTACCGACCACCGCTCGGTCACGGTGTTCATGTCGGACGTACCGGTCTTCAGCGTGGGCCGTGGGGTGCCGCCGTGCCGGCGGATCGACGCGGACAGGCTCCGCGCCGCCGGGTTGCCGCGACCGTGCCGGACGGCCGGGATGTACCGGACGATGTCCAGCTCGCCGTCGCCGGCCGCGGCGTGCAGCGCCGTGGCGAAACGGTCCAGGTCGAAGCCGGGCGGTACCCGGCAGTCCACGTCCAGGGTCGCCCGCAGTACGTCCGCCTCGATGCCGCGCAGCGTGGCGGCGGGCCGCTGGAACGAGCCGTGGTCCAGGTCCGGGCCGAGCGCCGCGAGCAGCGCCCGCCAGAAGTCGACCGCGACCTCGCTGGCCTTGCGGCGCGGGTTCGTCGAGTGCGTCGGCGGCCGGTCCACCGTGTACCGCACGTCGATCTTTCCCTTGTAGCCCAACACGACGCTGGACCAGCCGCTCGGTTCCCCGATGATCAGCGCGTCCGGCTCGGGCTGCGTGCGGGCGACGTGGTGCCCGCCGCGGGACAGCCACTCCTCCTCGACCGCGCCGATCACCCGTACCGTGCCCGCGAACCCGGGCCGGCGGGCCGCCGCGCACAGCATCGCGGCCAGCGGGCCCTTCGCGTCCACCGCGCCGCGGCCGTGCAGGACACCCGCGTCGTCCAGGAAGACCGGCAGCGGCCGGTCCACCGTGTCCAGGTGGCTCAGCAGCATCACGGTCGGCCCGACCCCGGTGCCGATGTCGGCGACCAGGTTGCCCACCTCGTCGACCGAGGTCCGGAAACCCAACGCGGGCAACCGGTCCCGCAGGTACCGGGCGAGGCGCTGCTCACCACCGGACGGGGACGCGATGCCGAGCATCGCGCGCAGCAGCGCGATCGCGGCGTCGTCGTCGCACCGCGCCGGGGTCGTCGACAGGATCGTCTCGGTCATCCACCTCACCGCTTCCGACCGGTGGCACGGCACCGCCGTACCCGATCACCGATGTTCGCCACGCGGCCTCCCTCTCGTCGGTCGCCGATCACACGGGATGCAGTCCCAGGAACTCCAGGCCGAGCCGTTCCGGCCAGCCCATCCGGATGTTGAGGCACTGCACCGCGGCACCCGCACCGCCCTTCATCAGGTTGTCGAGGGCCGCGATCGCGGTCACCCGCAGCCCGTCGGCGTCGAGGCCGAAACCGACGTCGCAGTGGTTGGAACCGAGCAATACCTTCGGATCCGGCAACCGGTGGATGCCCCGCCGGTGCGTGACGATCCGCACGAACGGCTCGCCGGCGTACCGCTCCCGGTAGGCGCGGCGCACCGCCCGCTCGTCCAGTACCGTCCTGGCCCGGGCGTGGCAGACGACCTGCACGCCGCGCACCGCCTCCACCGCGGTGGCGGCCATCCGCACCGACAGACCGGTGTGCCGTGCGATCTCCGCCTCGTGCCGGTGCGCCACCGGCGCGAAGACCCGCATCACGCCGCTGCGTTCCGGATGGCTGTTCGCCCCGCCGTCGGTACTGCCGGCGCCGCTGGACCCGGTGCGGGCGTCCACGATCACGTCGGGCTCGACCAGCTCGGACAGCGGTGCCAGCGCCAGGATCGCGGCGGTGGCCATGCAGCCCGGCACGCTGATCCGGTCCGCGTCGCGCAGCGCGGTACGGCCGAGTTCCGGTGTTCCGGCGACGAAGTCGGCCAGCAGGTGCGGTGCCGTGTGCGGGACCCCGTAGTACCGCTGGTACTCCTTGGCGTCCGCCAGCCGGAAGTCGCCGGACAGGTCGATCAGCACGCCGGCCCGGGGCGCCACCTCCGGCAGCAGGGTCATCGTGCTGCGGTGCGGCGTGGCGAGCAGCAGCACGTCGCAGTCGGTCAGGTCCTCGACCGCCGCGAAGCTCAGATCGGTGTGGCCGCGCAGGTTCGGGTGCGTGCCGTCCACCCGGCGCCCGGCCAGCCGGCGCGAGGTGACCTGCCCGATCGTCACGTTCGGGTGGCCGAGCAGCAGCCGCAGCAGCTCCCCGCCGATGTAGCCGGACCCGCCGACCACGCTGACCCGTACGCCGCTCATCCCGCCACCGCCAGCCCGTCGCCCAGGTGCTCGACGATGGCCTCCGCCACGTCGATCGCGTCCCCGTGCGCCTCCTGGAAGCCCTGGAACTCGACGTTGTGGTTGACCTCCAGCACGTGCAGCGCGCCCTCGGCGTCCTCGATCAGGTCCACGCCCAGCACGCCGCCGCCGACCGCCCGCGCCGCCGCCAGGCTCAGCCGTTCCAGCTCCCCGGTCACCGGGCAGGGCAGCGACCGGCCGCCGCGTGCGACGTTGGTGCGCCAGTCCGCCGAGCACCGGTACGTGGCGCCGAGCACCCGGTCACCGGTGACGACGACCCGGATGTCCCGGTCCGGCTTGTCGACCAGCTCCTGCACGTACACGATGTGCTGCTGCGGGTTGGGCAGCGCGGCGCGGTGCTCCAGCACGGTGTGCGCCGTCTCCGCGTCCCGGACCACCGCCAGCAGCCGGCCCCAGGACCCGGTCAGCGGCTTGACCACCACCGGGTACCCGATCTCCTCGATCACCGCGTGCGCCGCCTCCGGGGTGAGCGCGACCGCGGTGCGCGGGGTGGGCAGGCCGGCATCGGCCAAAGCGAGCGAGGTGAGCAGCTTGTCGCCGCACAGCTCGATCACCTCGGACCGGTTGACCGTCAGCACCCCCGCGGCCTCCAGCAGCCGGGTCGCGTACCGGGCCCGGCTCTGCGAGATCTCCCGGCTCAGCGCCATCCGGTACTCCGGAGACACCGGCAGTTGCGTGCCGAACCGGCGGGTGTCGACGTGCCGGTACGGCAGGTGGCGTCGCTCCAGCGCCGCGAAGATGCGTTTCTCCTCGACGCGGACGCGGGAGGCCAGGACGGCCAGCACGGGACGGGTCATCTACTCGCCCCAGTCCTCCTCGATCTCCGGGGCGGGTGCCAGCCGGACCGGGTCGAGGTCGACCACCTCCAGTTCGCCCGAACAGTCCGGGCAGAACGCGATCTCGCTGAGCCGTACCGGCTCGTTCAGCGTGACCGCGCCTTCACACTCGGGACAGGTCTGGGTCATGGGAGGAACCTCCGTTGCGGGTACGGGCGTGCGGGGCACGGCTGCTGAGTACGTCCAGGGCGGTGCGGACGACGTGGTCGTCGGTGATGCCGTAGTGCCGGAGCAGGTGCTCCTGGTTGCCGACCTCGGTGACGAACGTGTCGGGCATGCCGATGCGCAGCACCCGGGTCGGCGCGTGCTCGGCGAGGGTCTCGGCCACGGCACTGCCCAGGCCGCCGTTCCGCCAGTGCTCCTCCACGGTGATCACCGCGATGGCGGTCCGGGCCGCCGCCAGCAGCGCGGTCACGTCCAGCGGGCGGACCGTGTGCATGTTCAGCACGGACGCGCCGACGCCGTGCTCGGCCAGCCGTCGCGCGGCGCGGACCGCGGCGAGCACCGGATGCGGCCCGCACGCCACGATCGCGATGTCGTCCCCGGCGTGCAGCCACTGCGCCCGGCCCACCCGGAAGTCCGGCCGCTCGCCGACGGTCTCGTCCAGCGACGGGGTGGCCGCCTTGCCCAGCCGCAGGTACACCGGGCCGGGCGCGTCCAGGGTCTGCCGTACCGCGGCGTCGGCCTGCGCCGCGTCGGCCGGCACCACGACCGTGAAGCCGGGCAGCGACCGCAGGACGGCCAGGTCCTCCAGGGCGTGGTGGGTGGGGCCCAGGTGCCCGGCGGCCAGCCCGGCGTGGGTGCCGGCGATCCGCACCGGCAGCCCGGCGTACGCGACGTCGATCTTCACCGCCTCCAGCGCGCGGGTCGTCGCGAAGGTGGCCATGGTGGTGACGTACGGCAGCTTGCCGGCCGCGGCGAGTCCGGCGGCGGTGCCGATCAGGTTGTGCTCGGCGATGCCGAGATTGACGTACCGGTCCGCGGCCGGGCCGAAGTCCACGCCGGTGAACAGGCCGGTGTCGCTGTCCAGGCAGAACAGCCGCTCGTCGGTGGGCAGCAGGGTGGCGAGCGCGTCCCGGTACGCGGCCCGGGTGGCGAGGTCGGTCCCGGGCGCGTCCGTCCCGGGTCTCCGGGGCACCGGCCGGTCGGTCACGGCGTACCCCCTTCCGGCCGGCTGCGCAGCGCCGCCATGGCCCGCTGCCGCTGCCGGTCGCCGAGCGTCGCGTAGTGGCTCTGCCGGCGTCCCTCGACGTACGGCAGCCCCCGCCCCTTGACCGTGCGGGCGATCAGGACGGTGGGGCGGCCCGGCTCGACCGGCGCCCCGTCCAGGGCGGGCAGCAGCTCGGCGACGTCGTGACCGTCCACGTCCAGTACCGACCAGCCGAAGCTGCGCCAGCGGTCGGCGAGCGGTTCGAGCCGGACCGTGTCCTCGGTCCGGCCGGTGATCTGCAGGCCGTTGCGGTCCACGACCGCGACGACGTTGTCCAGGCCGAGGCTGGCGGTGGCCATCGCCGCCTCCCACACCGATCCCTCCTGCAGCTCCCCGTCGCCGAGCAGCACGAAGCAGCGGCGCGGCAGGGCGTCGTGCCTGGCGGCGAGCGCGTACCCGTTGGCCAGGGCCAGGCCGTGCCCGAGCGATCCGCTCGGCATCTCCACGCCGGGCACCGCGCGTACCGGATGCCCCATCAGCCGGCTGCCGGGCGTGGCGTAACCGGCCAGCTCGTCGACGTCCAGCACGCCGCGTTCGGCGAGCACCGCGTACAGCCCGATCGCGCCGTGGCCCTTGCTGAGCAGCAGTACGTCCCGGCCGGAGTCCAGCGGCCCGGTCGGATCGCCGCGCAGTACCGCGAAGTACAGCGTGACCAGGATGTCCACCAGGGACATCGAGCCGCCGAGGTGACCTCCCTCGGCGCCGGCGCACAGGGTGACCACGTGCTCGCGGGC
>JBAUUM010000839.1:0-2847 GCA_049582705.1 Actinocatenispora sp. | reverse complement strand
GGCCCGCGCCGGCCGGTCCGAGGCGCTGGCCGCGACCCTGGCGGACGCGGGTTCCCTGACCGCCCGGGACGTGGCCGTCGCGGCGGCGGCCGGCGACGCGACGAGCATCGGCCTGATCCGGTCCGGCGGCGCCCGGCTCGGCGGGGTACTGGCCGGCCTGGTCAGCTTCGCCAACCCGTCGATGATCGTGATCGGCGGCGGGCTGGCCGGGCTGGGGCATCGGCTGCTCGCCGAGGTGCGGGCCGTGGTGTACGACCGGTCCCTGCCGCTGGCCACCGGCAACCTGCCGCTGGTGCTCTCCGAACTGGGGGAGCGGGCCGGTGCCGTGGGCGCCGCGAAACTGGCCAGCGACATGGTGTTCCGGCAGGCGTGACCCCGGCCCTGGCGGGCGACCGGACAGACGGACGTGAGGAGTGCTTCGAGTGGCCCAGCAGGACATCCGGATCGGCATGGTCGGTACCGCGTTCATGGGTGCCGCGCACTCACAGGCCTGGCGGAACGTGAACCGGTTCTTCGACCTGCCGGTACTGGCCGGCATGACGGCGATCTGCGGACGGGACGAGGACCGGACCCGGGTGGCCGCCGGCAAGTACGGCTGGGAGTCGTACGAGACGGACTGGCGACGGCTGGTCGAGCGCGACGACATCGACCTGGTGGACATCTGTACGCCCGGCGACAGCCACGCGGAGATCGCGGTGGCCGCGCTGCGGGCCGGCAAGCACGTGCTGTGCGAGAAGCCGCTCGCCAACAGCGTCGACGAGGCGGTACGGATGGCCGAGGCGGCGGCCGCGGCGGCGCCCGGCGGGGCGCGCGCGATGTGCGGCTTCACCTACCGGCGGGTGCCGGCGGTGTCCCTGATGGCGCGGTGGGTGGAGTCCGGCCGGATCGGTCGCCTGCGCCACGTGCGGGCCAGCTACCTGCAGGACTGGCTGGTCGACCCGGCCTCGCCGCTGACCTGGCGGTTGCAGGCCGAGCACGCCGGCTCGGGGGCGCTGGGCGACCTGGGCGCGCACATCGTGGACATGACCCGGTTCCTGACCGGGCAGGAGTTCGTGGGTGTCAGCGCGCTGACCGAGACGTTCGTGACGCAGCGGCCGACGTCGGCGGGCGCGGTGGAGACCGGACCGGTGACGGTGGACGACGCGGCGCTGTTCCTGGGCCAGCTCAGCGGTGGTGCGGTCGGGACGTTCGAGGTCACCCGGTACGCGACCGGCCGCAAGAACGGGCTGCGGATCGAGCTGAACGGCACGGACGGCTCGCTGGCGTTCGACCTGGAGCGGCTCAACGAACTGGAGTACTACGACAGCATCCGGCCGTCGGCGCAGCAGGGCTTCACCCGGATCCTCGCCACCGAGGCGGTCCACCCGTACGTGTCCGCGTGGTGGCCGCCCGGTCACCTGCTCGGCTACGAGCACGCGTTCACCCATCAGGCACACGACCTGCTCGTCGCGATCGCGTCGGGCGACACGCCGAGGCCGTCGTTCGACGACGGTCTGGCCACCCAACGGGTGTTGGCCGCGGTGGCGGACAGCGCGGCGCAGGGCACCACCTGGATGTCGGTTCCGGACCAGTAGAGGAGTAGGCGATGGCGCGACCGATCACCTTGTTCACCGGGCAGTGGGCGGACCTGCCGTTCGTGGAGGTGTGCCGGCTGGCCTCGGACTGGGGCTACGACGGACTGGAGATCGCCTGCTGGGGCGACCATTTCGAGGTGGACCGCGCCCTGGCCGAGGAGTCCTATGTGGAGGACAGGCGGCGGATCCTGGCCGAACACGGCCTGAGCGTGCACGCGATCTCCAACCACCTGGTCGGCCAGGCCGTCTGCGACTTCCCCATCGACGAGCGGCACCAGGCGATCGTCCCGGCGGACGTCTGGGGCGACGGCGACGCCGAGGGCGTACGGCAGCGGGCCGCGGAGCGGATGAAGGACACCGCGCGGGCCGCCGCGAAGCTCGGTGTGTCCACGGTGGTCGGCTTCACCGGCTCGTCCATCTGGTACACGCTGGCCATGTTCCCGCCGACCCCGGACGCGATGATCGAACGCGGCTACCAGGACTTCGCGGACCGGTGGAACCCGATCCTGGACGTCTTCGACGCCGAGGGGGTGCGCTTCGCGCACGAGGTGCATCCGACCGAGATCGCCTACGACTACTGGACGACGGCGCGGGCGTTGGAGGCGGTCGGGCACCGGCCGGCGTTCGGGCTGAACTTCGACCCGTCGCACTTCATCTGGCAGGACCTGGACCCGGTCAGCTTCCTGTGGGACTACCAGGACCGGATCTACCACGTGGACTGCAAGGAGTCGAAGAAGCAGTTCAACGGCCGCAACACCCGGCTCGGCTCGCACCTGCCGTGGGGCGATCCGCGGCGCGGCTGGGACTTCGTGTCCACCGGGCACGGCGACGTGCCGTGGGAGTCCTGTTTCCGGACCCTCAACGCGATCGGCTACGACGGCCCGATCTCCATCGAGTGGGAGGACGCCGGCATGGACCGGCTGATCGGTGCGCCGGAGGCGCTCGCGTTCATCCGCAAGCTGGCCGCGATCGAACCGCCGAGCGCCTCGTTCGACGCCGCGTTCAGCCGAAAGTCCTGAACCGGCGGGCATAGGCTTCGCGCCATGGGCGACCAGGCGGACGGCGACCGACCCGTCGACCATGTCCGTGCCGCGTGCCGCCGGTGGGGCGAGTACGAGGTCGCCGTCCGGTGCGCGGACCTGCTCGGCGGCGCGTCACCGTTCGAGGAGACGCAGTTCGTCGTCGCGATCACCGGGCGCGCCGGCGCCAGCGAACTGGGCCGGCGGCGCCCGGACGACGACCCGGCCCTGCTGTACTGGCCGCGGGTCTGGGG
>JBAUUM010000838.1:0-7209 GCA_049582705.1 Actinocatenispora sp. | reverse complement strand
ACTGCCCGGGTCGTCGAGCGTGCTGCGGACCGACACGGTGATCCGGCCGACCGTGGACCGACTGACCAGGAAGACACTGACCGTGTCGAGCCGAGCCGACTCGGTGCGGAACTCCTGCGCCGCCGCGTGGTCGGGGCCCTGCACCTGGTAGAGCGCGCTGCCATGGTCGAGCTGCCGGTCCGCGGCTCCCGCCGCGTGCGCCGCCGACGCGCCGGACACCAGTGACACCACGAGCAACACCGCCGTTCCCGCGCCGGCCCACCACCGCCGCACCGTTCCGCGCTGACCCACCACACACCGCCCTCGTGTCGCGAGCACCCGACTGGACCGGAACGCTATCGGCACCGACCGACAAAGGAAAGGATGCCGGCGGATCTGTGGACAGAGCCTGTGGACAACGCTCTCACCAGTCGAGACGGCAACAGAACGCCGACGCTGCGACGGCCCGGGAGCGGCCGGGAACGACACCGGAACCGGCCGGTACGCCGGCGACCGGAGGACGACAGACAGCTGCCCGGTGCGCTCGGGTGAACGCACCGGGCAGCCTCCCGATGGCGGTCGGGACTACCGGGTGGTGGTCGGTCAGCCGTCCGTCACGTCGTTGCCGTGGTACGGCAGGTACTCGTCGGGCGTGCTGTCGTACGGGTACGGCACGACCCGGTGTTTCGTGCCGATGTCACCGCTGCCGGACTGCTCGTACGCCCAGTAGGAGTTGTGCGCGTCGTCCGCCCACTTCTCGAACAGCACCACGTGGCGGGTGACGTTGGTGCCGTTGGCGTCGAGCAGGATGTCGCCGGGCTGCAGCTGCTCCTTGTCGATCCGGGTGGAGTAGTCGAGCAGGCCGACGGTGTTCGTGCCGCCGTTGACGTCGAAGCCCACGTTCCAGGCCATCGAGACGTACCCGGAGCAGTCGGTGCGCCAGCCGTCCGGCGTGTAGTCGCTCTGGCTGTACGGGTAGCCACCCGCGTCGATCCACGACTGGGCGCGGGCGAGGACCTCCGAGCGCCCGATGGACGGGGCGACGGTGGATGCGGCACCGACGTGGTGCGGTGCGGCGACGGCGGCCGGGATCGGCCCGGCCACCAGTCCGGCCGCGAGTACCGCGGCCAGCGCCACGCCGCGGGTGACTCTGCCTCTGGACATGCTGCCTCCTTCGCTGGGGGCAGGGCCGACTGGGCGACTTCGCCCTTTAGCCCTTCATGTCCAAGTTTGTATAGGGATGTTCCGACGTTGTAAACCCCCGGGCAGGACAGGGCGGCAGAAATCGATCGTGGGTGGGCAGCCGGCTTCTCGCGGTGACGCGATCGGCCGGCGGGACCCGGCCCGACGGCCGCCGTCGGGCCGGCGTACGAACGCGGTTCAGCCCGCGTCGGCCAGCCGCAGGTGGGTACGCGAGTCGCCGCCCTGTGCCGCGATGGACGACACGTGCGAGCGGACCCGCTCGTCCGTCGGGTCGTCGGCCGGGGTCCGATGCACCCGCATGTGGTTGTACCGGGTGTCGCGCTGGGCCGGGATCCGGTCCGCGTTGCGGATCATCCACACCAGTTGCAGCAGGTTGGAGCGGTGTCGGGCGCCGGCCGAGGAGATCACGTTCTCCTCCAGCATGATCGAACCGAGATCGTCGACACCCATGTGCAGCGACAGCTGGCCCACGTCCTTGCCGGTGGTCAGCCAGGACGACTGGAGGTGGTTGACGTTGTCCAGGAACAGCCGCGCCACGGCCAGCAGCCGCAGGTACTCCACGCTGGTCGCCTGTGTGCGCCCCTTCAGGTGGTTGTTCTCCGGCTGGTACGTGTACGGGATGAAGGAGCGGAAGCCACCGCTGCGGTCCTGCACGTCGCGGATCATGCGCAGGTGCTCGATGCGCTCGACGTTCGTCTCGCCGGTGCCCATCAGCATCGTCACGGTCGACTCGACGCCGAGACCGTGCGCCTCCTCCATGACCTCCAGCCACCGCTCACCGGACTCCTTGAGCGGCGCGATGACCGTACGCGGGCGGGCCGGCAGGATCTCCGCGCCCGCGCCGGCCAGGGAGTCCAGGCCGGCGGTGTGGATGCGGCGCAGCGCCTCCCCGGTGGACACCCCGGAGACCTTGGCCATGTGCACGATCTCGCTGGCGCCCAGCGAGTGGATGACCAGCTGCGGGAACCTCGCCTTGATGGCCGCGAAGGTCGTCTCGTAGTACTCGACGCCGAACTCCGGGTGGTGCCCGCCCTGGAACATGATCTGCGTGCCGCCCAGTTCGACGGTCTCCGCGCACCGGGCGAGGATGTCGTCGAGTTCCCGGACCCACCCCTCCGCGTGCTTCGGCGCGCGGTAGAAGGCGCAGAACTTGCACGCGGTCAGGCAGACGTTCGTGTAGTTGATGTTGCGCTCGATGATGTACGTGACGATGTTGTCCGGATAGCGGCGCCGGCGCACCACGTCGGCCGCCTCGCCGAGCTCATGGAACGGCGCGTCGGTGTACGCGAGCAGGGCCTCCTCGGGCGTGATCCGCCCACCGTCGGCCGCGCGCTGCAGGATCCCGCTGATCTCCCGGTTCTGTGTCACGAACCCGAGCGTACGCGCCGGTCCCGCCCGCTTCCCCCGTGCCGACACCAGTGCGGTATTCCGCACACCGGCGGCCCACCGACCCGGCACCCGGCCGGCCCGGAGGGACCGGCCGCACCGGGCCGGAGCACGGGCAGGTGCCCGAACGGAAGAGTCCGCGGGTGCGGATCCGCCCGACCGTACGCGCGCCGCGATCCGACTCTGGTCGCACGGGGGAGCAACCTCCGCAGTCTCCCCCAGAACTCGTGGCGTCGGTAGTTTCGCCCGGGGAGCACGTGTTCGGGACAAAGGGGTAGGCCGTGGTGATCGAAACCGATGCATGGGTTCTGCGCGCCGGGCCGAAACCCGCGGCGGCGGGTCCCGTGCCGGGTCAGCTCGAACGGGACCGGGTCCGCATCCCCGACCTCGACGACCACGAGGTACTCGTCGAACCGCTGTACGGGTCCTGGGAGGCCAACCTCAACCACGCGATCGCCCGGTCGCCGATCGACGTGTGTCACCAGCGCGGCGAGGACCAGGTCGTGCTCGGCAACGCGGGCGTGGTGCGGGTCCTGCGACCGGGCAACGGGGTCACCACCCTGACCGAGGGCGACGTCTGCCTGCTGATGCCCTTCGGACAGCTCGACCGGCACGGCTATGTCGAGCTGGCGTACGCGTACGACGCGCCCGGCACGTACGGGCTGCTCGCCCGGCGCACCAAGTTCCCTGCCGAGGTGCTGCTGCCGCTGCCCGCCACGACGCGGTACCCGTTGCACCAGTGGGCGACCTACGGCCGGTACTTCACCGCGTGGGACAACTGGCGGGTCACGTACGCGTGCTGGCGGGCCCAGCTGCCCGACGAGGACCCGGCGGGCCATCTCGTGTTCGGCTGGGGCGGCGGCGTCGCGCTGGCCGAACTGGAACTGGCCCGGCAGGCCGGCTTCACGGTGGCGATGACGGCGAGCCGGGACGACCGGCTCCGGCTGCTGGCCGAGCACGGCATCATCCCGGTGGACCGGCGGGAGTTCACCGGACTCGCGGACGGCGACGACGTCCCGGGCGGCCGGGACCGGCGCCGGGCCGCGCAGGGCGCGTTCCTCACCCGGATCGGGGAACTGAGCGGCGGGCGCGGGGTCTCGATGTTCCTGGACAACATCGGCGGCCCGCTGTACCGGACGGTCATCCGGTCGCTGTCGCGTCAGGGCGTCGTGTCCACCGTCGGCTGGAAGGCCGGCATGGACCTGTCGTACAAGCGGGCCAGCGAGTGCATCAACCGGCATCTGCACGTGAACACGCACGTCTGGCGGCAGCAGGACTGCCCGACCATCCGCGACCTCTGCGAGAGCAGCGGCTGGTTGGCGGAGGTGGACCGGGCGGGCGTCTACGCGTTCGACGACGTGCCCCAGTTGGCCGCCGACTACGGCGCCGACAAGCTGGACACCTACTTCCCGCTCTACTCGGTCAACGACGAGACACCCTCGGCCTGAGCCACGGGTCGGGCGGTGGGCAGCGGCGCGTCGGGTGACGTGCCGGCGAACCGTTCGAGGTACGCCAGGAAGCCCTCGTGCAGCGCGGTCACCGTGTCGTCGAGGTACCGGTCCGGGTTCGCCTCGACGTCGACGCGGACACCGGCACCGTCCGCGCGGTCGTACACGGTGATCGCCAGGTCCTCCACGTGCCGGAGCGACACGTTGGTGGTGACCGTGCGGCACTCGCCGAACCGCAGGTCGTAGTCGAACAGCATCACGTTGACCAGCGGGCCGAAGGACTGTGAGCGGCCCGGCCGGGAGAGCAGGTCGCGGTACAGGTCCTCGCCCCGGTAGCGCTGATGGCGTACCGCACCGCGGACGGCGTCGGCCACCCGATCGAGGAACTGCCCGGTCGTCGGGGCACCGGCCAGCGACAGTCGCAGCGGCAGCACGTTGACCGCCAGCCCGGGCGTTCCACGGGTCACCTCGTCGGTACGTCCGGTCAGCGGCAGGCCGACCACGACGTCGTCCACCCCGGCCGACCGGCCGAGGTACGCGGCGGCGGCGCCGACGAAGACCCGGGCGTCGCTGGTGCTCGCCTTCCGGGCCAGCGCGGACAGCCCGTCGGTCACCCACCCGGTCAGCCGGGCGTCCCGACGCAGGAAGCCGTCGCCCGGCGGGACCTCGTGGTCCGCCAGCCGCAGGGGCGTCGACCAGCCGTCCAACCGGGACAGCCAGTACCGACGGTCCGCGGCGAACGTCTCGGACGCCCGGTAGGTGGCGTCCGCGGTCAGCAGCCGCCGGACGCTGCCGTACCCGGGTGGCGGCTCGGGGTACCCCGCCACCAGCGCGCCGTAGTGGGCCGCGACCCGGCGCACGAACAGCCCGCAGCCGATCCCGTCGGTGACGATGTGGTGGTAGCCGTGGTACCAGAGGTGCACGTCGGGCGCGGCGCGGAACAGCGCGAAGCTGAACAGCCGCCCCGCGTCCAGGTCGATGTGCCCGGCGAGGTCGGCCCGGATCCAACGGTCCACCGCGTCGTCCGGGTCGGGATCGGTGGACACGTCGACACCGGCCAGCGACCACCGGTCCGGCGGCTGGACGTACTGCCAGACCCGACCGTCGTCGTCCTCGACGAACCGCAGGTGCAGGTTGTCGGTCTCGGCGAAGGCCCGCCGGAGCGCCGTCTCGAACAACGCCGGGTCCAGCGGGCCGGTGATCCGCATCAGCTCACCGATCCGGAAGATGGCCCGGTCCGGGTGGAGCTGTTGCGCCATCCAGATGCCGGCCTGGGCACCGGACAGCGGGTGGTGGTCGGGTGGTGCGCCGGTCACCTCGTCGCTCCTTCGCGGGGCCGGGTCAGGACTTCGCCGTCTCGCCGGCGGCGGCCAGCTGGGGCTGTTCGGTCGCCGGCACCTGGCGGCGTGCCAGCAGGATGAACACGACGGCGACGAGTCCGGACCCGAGGCCCATCCAGCTGACCCCGGTCACCGATCCGTGGCTGACGACCACGCCGCCGAGCGCGCTGCCCGCAGAGATGCCCACGTAGGTGGCCGAGTTGCCGAAGGACACCGCGACCGGCGCGGCCTGCGGCGCGAACGCCATGATCCGGTTCGCCTGGGCGGGCTGCAGGCCCCAGGCCACGGCGCTGAGTGCGGCCACCAGCAGTACGAAGATCACGGCCGTGAGCATCCCGTCGGCCGGGCCCAGCGCCGCCAGCACGCCGAACGCGGCCAGCACGGCGCAGAGCGCGACGGCCATCACGAGGTAGACCCGGTGCGGCCCGTAGCTGTCGTTCCAGCGCCCGCCGAGCGGGTTCGCCACCAGCGCGACGGCGCCCCAGGCGAGCAGCACGATGGTCAGTCCCGCCCCGCTGATCGGCGTCATGGCGGTGGTGAGGGGCGCGATGTAGGTGAACAGGCCGTACACGGCGGCGGCGACGAAAAGGTTGCCACCCATCGCGGTCAGCACCGACGGCCTGGTGACCACGCGTACCCGCTCGGCGAGGCTGAGCGACGGCGGCTGCGGCACGGTCGGCATCGCGACGCTGAGCCCGACGACCGCGACGGCGGCGATCGCCGCGACCAGCACGAGGGTGACCCGCCAGCCCGCCACGGCACCCACCAGGGTGCCGAGCGGCAGCCCGAGCGCGGTGGCCACGGACAGGCCGCCGGCCACGTACGCGTAGGCCCTGCCCCGGTACTCGGCCGGTACGACGCCCGTGGCAACGGCGACGGCAGGCCCGATGAACGCCGCCGCGCCGAGGGCGGCGAGCACCCGGGCCACGACCATCAGCCAGTACGTACCGGCCGCGGCGCCGACGATGTTGGCCACCACGAAGACCGTCATGGCGCCGGCG
Source organism: Actinocatenispora sp. (assembly GCA_049582705.1). Classification (GTDB taxonomy): domain Bacteria; phylum Actinomycetota; class Actinomycetes; order Mycobacteriales; family Micromonosporaceae; genus Actinocatenispora. The sequence continues at coordinate 852 of JBAUUM010000838.1, read as the reverse complement.
AGCAGTGCGCGTCGCGGCAACCGCGCGGTGACCGCGGCGAGGATCGGCGCGGTCACCGCGTAGACGACCGTGAAGATGGTGACCAGCTGGCCGGCGGTCGCGGTGGAGACCGTCAGCGAGTGCGCGACCCGGGGCAGGATGCCGCTGATGATGAAACCGTCGGTGCCCACGGCGAAGGCGCCGAGGCCGAGCAGGATGAGTGTCAACTTGTTCGGCATATCGCCCGATTCTAGTTGTTTGGACATCGTCACTGACCTATTGACCGACTTTTCGACGACGGCGTGTCATCACTCGCTGCCCGACAGGTAGCCGGCGAGTTCCCGTACGGTCAGGTACTCGAACAGCGCGGCCAACGGCACCCGACGGCCCAGCTGACGGGCCAGCCGCGCACGGATCTGGTTCAGCAGCAGCGAATGACCGCCCAGCGCGTAGAAGTCGTCGTCGAGCCCGACGCTCTCCCGGTTCAGCACCTCCGCCCAGAGCGCGGCGAGGGTGACCTCCAGCTCGGTCCCCGCCGGTGCGGCCGGTTCCGCAGCCGGTGCCGGCACCCGCAACGACGAACGGTCGACCTTCCCGTTGACCGTCAACGGCAGCGCCGCCAGCGGCACGTACTCCGCCGGCAGCATGTACGCGGGCAGCCGGGCGCCGAGGAAGCCGTGCAGGTCGGTCCGGTCCGGTGCGGCGTCCCCGTCGGAGGCCCACACCAGGAAGACAACCAGCCGCACGATGGGACCCGTCCGGTCCGCCAGCGTGTACGCGTCGCGGACCGCCGGGTGTTCCCGCAGCGCCACGGTCACCTCGGCCGGCTCCACCCGGAAGCCGCGGATCTTCACCTGGTCGTCGACCCGGCCG
>JBAUUM010000837.1:0-6499 GCA_049582705.1 Actinocatenispora sp. | reverse complement strand
CGCCGGTGCCGACTGCGCGCGACCCCTGGTGCTGGCGCCGACGATCCCGGTCGGCGCCTCGGATCACCATCTGCCGTTCGGGGGGACGCTGTCGCTGTCGCCGGAGACGTTGCAGGCGGTGCTGCTCGACCTGGCCCGTTCGGTCGCTGCCGGTGGGGGTCGGCGGTTGGTGATCGTCAACGGGCATGGCGGCAACCGCGGGGTGTGTCACGCGGCGGCGGCCGCGGCGTCGACCCGGCACGGGCTTGCGGTGGGGTACCTGGACTACTGGACGCTGCTGGACGCGTCGGGGGACCCACGGGTGCCCGGGCATGCGGGGGAGTTCGAGACGTCGATGGTGCTGGCGGTGCGGCCGGAGCTGGTCAGGTCCCGGACGCCGCGCGACGAGCCCCGGTGGGTGCCTGTGGTGCGCAACGTCGACATCTACTCGGGTGCGGTGTGGCGCGACATCGAGGGCTACACCGACGACCCGGCCCGCGCCGACGCCGGACAGGGCGACGCCTGGCTGGAAACCTGCGTGGCCACCCTGTCCGACCGCCTCATCGACCTGGCCGTGACCCTCTGACCTGCCCGCCGATCAATCTGGGTACCAGATACTTCCATCAATGATACTTTCATTGATGGAAGTATCTGGAGCTGAGTCGTGGAGGTCGGCCGCCGTGGACGGATTCATCGGGCGTCGCGCCGAACTCGCCCAGCTTGACGATCTACTGGAGCCGGTGAAGACCGGCGGGCGGAGCGGACGACCCGGGCGGGCCGTACTGATCCGTGGACGCCGCCGGGTGGGCAAGTCCCGGCTGGTCGAGGAGTTCCTGGAACGGTCCGGGCTGTCGCACGTGTTCTTCACCGCCGTCGGCGGCTCCCGCGAGGAGGATCTGACCGGCTTCGCCGCCGAGGTCGCGGCCTCCCAACTTCCCGACGCTGCGCGGTTCAGTGACCTCGCCGCTCCGCTGACGTGGGACGCGGCGCTGAGCATGCTCGCCTCCGCGTTGCCCACCGACTCTCCGAGCGTCGTGGTCCTCGACGAGATGCCCTACCTCGTACGCGAGGACCAGACCTTCGAGGGCGCGCTGCAGAAGGCGTTCGACCGTACGTTGTCGAAGCTGCCCGTGCTGCTGGTCCTCATCGGCTCCGACATCGCCATGATGGAACAGCTCAACACCTACGGGCGGCCCTTCTACCAGCGGGGCACCGAGATGGTCGTGCCGGCATTGAACCCGGCCGATGTCGCCTCGATGCTCGATCTGCCGCCCGCCGACGCGTTCGACGCGTACCTGGTCTCCGGTGGGCTACCGCTCATCCTGGAGGAGTGGCCACACGGTGCCGGGCTGTGGGACTACCTCGAACTGGCGCTGCGGAGGCCGACCTCCGCCCTGCTGGTCAGCGGCGAGCGGACCCTGGCCGCCGAGTTCCCCACCGAAGCGCAGGCCCGCACCGTCCTGGGCGCCATCGGCCACGGTGAGCGCACCTTCACGCTGATTGGCAGAGCGGCGGGCGGCCTCAACCCCAGCTCGGTGTCCCGCTCGCTGGAGCTGCTCACCTCCCGCGGCATGGTCGCCGCCGAACTGCCCGTCTCCACCAGACCCAGCCGCGAGACCCGTTACCGCATCGACGACCCGTACCTGCGCTTCTGGCTGTCCTTCATCGGCCCCGGCATACCGGCGGTCGAACGCGGCCGCGGTGACCGCGTCGTCGGCGGCATCCGCGCCAGTTGGACGTCCTGGCGGGGCAGAGCCGTCGAACCCGTCATCCGGGAGGCCCTGTGGCGGTTGGGTTCCGACGAAGGCCAGCTGCCGGCCGGTACCACTGTGGTCGGCGGCTACTGGACGCGTACCAACGACCCGGAGATCGACATCGTCGGCGCCGACCGCGCGCCTGTGGCGAAGAGGATCACTGTCGTGGGTTCGGTCAAGTGGCTGGAGAGGAAGCCGTTCGACAACCGCGACCGTGCCCGACTGGTCGCCCACCGCGCCCAGCTTCCCGGCGCGGACGACAGCACCCCGCTGCTCGCGGTGACCCGCAGCGGCTGCACCGCGGCCGACGTCCGTACCGTGACGCCCGAGGAACTGCTCGACGCCTGGTCCTGAACTGAGCCCGGTTGTCGCTGGAGCTACCGGCGTGTGGCTCACGCCCGTGCACGGCAGCCGATTCTGGTGTCGGACTACCGTGCACGGGACCCCGCCCGCGCCACCCCGTGACATCCGTGGCCGTCACACCGCCGCGTCGGGACCGTCGGCGCGCGGGTTGCCAGTACGTCAGCGCGTGGCGGCAGCCTCAGGCTCCGGTGAGGCCGCCGAACTGGCCGGGTCGGGTACCGGATCGCTCTGTCCGGCGACCACCGGCCGCGCGATCCTCCACTGGTAGGCCAGTACGACCGCCGCGAGCGCGACCATGAGGTACGGGGCCATCGCCAGCACGAGATGGTCCTGCGGAACACGCACCGAGTACGCGGCGACCAGGTTCGGGATCTCGTAGAACGTGTTGCCCATCGGGGGTGTGGCGGCGAAGACGTATCCGCGCGCGAAGGGCGGCAGGACCCAGGCGGCGACGCTCATGGCGAGATTGACCGCGACGAGGACGCCGCCGACCGCGACGATCCCGGCGGGTACGGACCGGCCGCGCCGGACGAGCCGGGCCATCCATCCTCCGGTCACCGCGACGACAGCGGCCCAGATGGCCATGCTGGCGACCCCCTCCACGACCAGACTCTCCGCGAACCAGGTCGCGGGCACCTCGGGAGGCAGGGCGACGGGGAGCGCTGCCGCGTCGGCGACCAACGCGCCGGCGGCGACCAGCGCGGCCGCCCAGACGACCGGTCTCCTGTCCGGGACCAGCCCCGATCTTCCGGCGATCGCCCGCCCCAGCGGTACCAGACCGCCCACGAGGACCGCCAGGATGAGCAGTTGTATGAAGCCCAGGTACGCCGGACCACTGCTGGGCAGCCAGTCGGAGCCGACGGTCAGCAACGCGTACAGCGCCGCCGACAGCACCGCGCCGGTGAGCAGCCAGGCCGCTGCCGGCTTCCGCACGTTCTTCACCATGATCCACAGATCCCTTCCGGTTGTCGGAGCCTGATCTCCTGAGGCCGGCCTGGAGACCGCCAGGCTCAGCGCGAACCCGAGCCCTCGAAGGCGGGCCGTCCTGTTCGGGTTCTCGGTGATGACGTGCAGTTCGGCGAGCCATTCGGCGCGCATCTCGTCCCGCAGTTCAGCCGGCCAGCGCTCGACCGCCACCCCCAGCGACTGGCGGGTCAGCCACCTCACCATGCGGGGTTCACCCCCGGGAACCGGGTCTGTCGGTGCAGCGCGTCCAACGCCGCCGACGCCCGGCTCGCTCCCTCCGGCGTGAGCCGGTAGTAGCGCCGCGCGGGGCGGCCGGCCGCCACCGGATCGATGTCCTCCCAGCGCGCCTCGGCCCAGCCGGCCTTGCGCAGCCTGGTCAGGATCGGGTACAGGCTGCCGGACGCGAGTCCGCTCGCCTCCATCAACTGGGTGCCGTACCGGTCGGCGGCCGGGTCGTCGAGGAAGACGGCCAGCACCCGCGCGACCGGTACGGTCATCCGCACGTCGCTCACCATGCTTACAACTCTACATAGGTCTACCAACTTTCTCTACATAGGGTCTCGTCATCTGGCCTACCGGGCCGGCGTCGGCGCCTCGGCGGGGTCCTGGAACACCCGCTCCAGTACGGTCTCCGCCGCACCCCGCGCCGCGCTGGTGAAACCGAGACCCGACAGGCGCAGCTCGCAGCCGCCGGCCTGCGGTGCGAGCACCCGGTCGGTGACCTCGGCGCGTACCCGCTCCAGCAGTGCGTCCCCGAGGTAGCTGAAGTAGCCGCCCAGGATCACCAGCCGCGGGTCGAGCACGTTGACCAGCAGCCCGATCCCGGTGCCCAGATCGGCGGCGAGCCGCCCGATCGCGGCGACGGTACGCCGGTCACCGCGGGATCCCAGCACGGTGAGCCGTTCCTCCAGGTCGCCGTGCGGATCGCGGACCGGGTCGGACTCCTCGGCCGCGTACCGCAGGAACGCCGGCAGACCGACCATGGTCTCCCAGCAGCCGCGCCGCCCACAGGCGCACGGGCGTGGATCGGGGTCCAGCGGCATGTGGCCGATTTCGCCGGCGAATCCGCCCGCGCCGCGTACCAGCGTGTCGTTGATGATCAGGCCGCCCGCGACGCCGACCTCGCCGGTGACGTAGAGCAGGTCGGGCACGGGGGCGAGGCAGTGTTCGGCGACGGCGCCGAGCCGGGCGTCGTTGTCCACCCGTACCGGCGGCGTGCCGGGGCCGAGCCGGTCGGTGAGTTCGGCGGACAGTTCGGCGGCGATCGGTAGCCGGGTCCAGCCGAGGTTCGCGGCGAGCGTGACCACGCCGGTGCCGGGGTCGACCTGGCCGGGAACGGCGACGGTCACGCCGGCCACGGTGCTGCCGGACCCGTGCAGCTGCGCCACGGCCGCGGCGATGAGTTCGGCCGCGAGGCGGAGCGTGGCGCGATGGTCGGTGCGGTCGTGTTCGACGGGTACCCGCCGGTCGAGCAGTACGTCGCCGGGCAGGTCGAGGGCGATCGCGCGGACGTAGTTGACGCTGATCTCGACGCCGAGCCCGCACAGCGCGCCGGAGCGCAGCGTGACCGCCTGCTGCGGTCGGCCGATCGATCCGGCGCGTCGTGCCTCGCCCCCGGTCACCAGGCCGAGGTCGAGAAGCTCGGCGACGAGTTTGGAGACCGTCGAGTTCGGCAGTCCGAACGTGGCGGCGATCTCGGTACGCGACTGCGGGCCGTGCTTGCGCAGCAGGCGCAGTACGGCGCTGACGTTGGTGCGGCGGATCGCGCCGCGGGCGGCCACCTCGCCGCCGCGGTACACCTCGCCACCGTGGGTCGACAGCACCGCACCTCCACGAAGTTCTCTGGCGACAGGTTGGCGCCGGGTCTGGACCGTGGACCTCGAAACATGTCCTCGCCGAGGGGTTGACCAGGGCCGAGTTAGTTATAACCTTAGCGGAAATAAGTCCGTAGCCGGGATGGCGGGCCGGGTCGACAGACACAGCACGTGTCCCGCGGTGGTTTCCAGGAAGGAGCCGCCCGGTGAGATCCCATCGACACGCGGCGTCTGTCGTGTTCGCCGCTGCCCTGGTGGCGGGCGGAGCGGTGAGCGGGCCCGCCGCCGCGTCGGCCGACCCGTCCGCGACGTACACGGTCACGGTCGGCTCGACCGGCACCTACCAGTACCCGACCGACACCCCGGCCGCCGTGTTCACCGACACCGACGGCACGTTCCACTTCCAGCAGTCCGCGGCGCTCTACGGCGCCGACGACCCCCGCTACTGGGAGTTCTACACCGGTACGAACCTCGACACCGCGACCCGCGACGCCGGCCTCAGCGACGCGGTGGACCCCGCCAACCCGCAGGACCGCAACGACGACACCACCTGGCGGTGCAACACCAGCCCGACCGGCGTGACCTCGACGTACGCCCCGGCCGGATCCGGCTACGCGCAGAAGAACTACTGCGACCTGCTCGGCACCTGGGTCGACCCGGACACCGGCGACTGGTACGGGCTCGTGCACAACGAGTTCACCCCGCAGCCCTTCGGCGACGGCCTGCACTTCGACGCGATCGACTACGCGGTCTCCACCGACAAGGGCCACACCTGGACGATCAAGGGCCACGCGATCACCTCGCCGTACAGCACCACCCGCGGCGACGCCGACGCCTTCCCGAACCAGACGTTCGACTACGGAGACGGCGACCAACGGCTGTTCGTCGACCCCGCCTCCGGATACTTCTACGCGTACTACGGCTCCCGGATCGTCGACAAGGGCCACAGTTGGAAGGCGTTCTACTCGCACGTCGCGCGCGCACCGATCTCCGGCAAGCTGGCGACCGGCTCGTGGCAGAAGTGGTACGCGGGCTCCTGGTCGCAGCCCGGCATCGGCGGCAAGGAGAGCAACCTGGTGCCGGTCACGGCCGACAACCCGAACGGCTACACGCCACCGGGCAAGGAGTACGACCCGTCGAACACCGGCACCACCGCTGAGCAGATCGCTGCCGGCACGACCCCGGCCACCTCGCCGCTGTTCGCCATGGACATCACCTACGACGCCTACCTCGGCCTGTACCTCGGTGAACCGCAGGGCATCGACCAGAGCGGGAACGCGCCGCAGCAGCTCTACGCCACGAAGAACCTGGCCACGCCGAAGTGGCGGCTGCTCGGCGACACCGGCAGCTACCACACCGCGTCGTGGTACCGCTGGTTCCTCGACAGCGAGAACCTGACCAGCTCCACCATCGTCGGGAAGTCCTTCCGCGAGTACTGCTCGATCGCCTGCGACGACTCCGACGGCCAGTACGTCAACCTCACGATCGACTCGAGCGCGCCGGCCCCCGCACCGGTCGACCCGGACCGGACGTACCGGATCGCCAGCGGGAACGGTCGGGCGCTGGCTCAGGCGGGCTCCGGCAGCGCCACGAGTTCGGTGCCCGCCGTCAGCCACGCCCGGT
>JBAUUM010000836.1:0-1849 GCA_049582705.1 Actinocatenispora sp. | reverse complement strand
CCGCCTCCCCGCCCCGGGCCTCCGGTGTCAGCGGGCCGGCGCGGTGCCGTGCGGCGGGCCGGTGGCGGTCAGGCGTGGTCGATGAGATCGGCGACCATCCGGACCGCGCCGATGCGCGGCAGCAGGTTGTGCGGATCCAGCCGCTCGTGCCGGATGCCGAGCAGGTCGGTCTCGGTGATCAGCCACGCCCGCACGGAGTCGTGTTCGAGCATGGCGCGGGCGAGCGCGGGATGGATCAGGCGCCGGGCCCGGTCCGGATGCGGGGTGGTGACCCGGAAGGCCCGGTTGAAGACACGCTGGTCCAGTTCGAGGACATCCTTGTACGTCGGTTCGCGCCGGGCCATCGGCGCCCAGAGTTCCGGGTCGATGTCCCGGCGGATCACCTGCACCGGTGGGTGCGGTCGGGTGAGCTGGACGGCCACCACGGAACTGTGCCGCACCCGGGTGTACTTCTTGCGCACCCGCAGCCGCTTCGGCGGCGGGGCGTGCCGGTACTCGGCGACGGCGACGTACCGCCCCTGGTAGCGGCCCGAGAACGCCATGGTGGGCCGCTTGCCCGGTGGGGTCATGCGGCGGACCCCGACCGTGGTCTCCGCGGCCGGACCCAGCCCGGCGCTGGCCGCCCGGATCGCCATCTCCGCCCGGCGGGTCTTCTGGCGACGCGGGTCCAGCCAGGCCGTGTCCAGCATCGGCGTGATGATCTTCGCCGCGAGGGCGAGGATGATCAACGTCAACGCGGCGGAGATCCATTCCAGATAACGCACGGCCGTACCGTAGTTTCTGGTTACTGCCCCGCGCTGCCCGGGTGCGCCCAGACCGATCGACTGGGGTCTATATCCGGAATCCGGGTCAGTTTCTCCGGGTTCAGCTGGTTGTGCACGGCGGTGATCATGCCGTCCGCGTAGTCGAAGACGAGCACCGCCGTGACGTCCTCGCCGTGGAACCCGTGGGGTTGGTGGGCCAGCAGCCCGAGCGCGCCGTTGACCAGCACCGGCTCCAGCACGATCGTCGGGTCGGTCGCGGCCCGCTGCACGATGTTGAGCAGGAACCGGGCAACCTGCGCGGCGCCGACGATGGGCCGCTTGGCAGCCGGGGCGATCCCGCCGCCGTCGCCGATCGTGACCACGTCGGGCGCCAGCACGTTCAGCAGGCCCTGCAGGTCGCCCTGTTGGCAGGCGCGCAGGAAGGCGGCCAGCACCTCGCGCTGCTCGGGCAGCTCGGCGGTACGGCGGGGTTCGTCGGTGCGCACGGCGCGGCGGGCCCGGGAGGCCAACTGCCGGGCGGTCTGGTCGCTGACCGAGAGCACGTCGCCGATCTCGCTGAACGGCACGTCGAACACGTCGTGCAGGACGAAGGCGACCCGCTGCTCGGGGGACAGCCGCTCCAGCATGGCGAGCAGGGCGAAGCTGACCTCGTCGGCACGCGCCACCCGGTCGCCGGGATCCAGGGTGGCCGGGTCGGCCAGCCGCTCCACCACCGGTTCCGGCAGCCACGCGCCCACGTACGCCTCGCGCCGGACCCGGGCGGAGCGCAGCACGTCCAGACAGATCCGGCCGGTGACGGTGGTCAGCCAGCCGCGCGGTTCCTTGATGGTGCCGTGGTCCGCGCGCTGCCAGCGCAGCCACGTCTCCTGGACCGCGTCCTCGGCCTCCGCGATGCTGCCGAGCATCCGGTACGCGACGCTGGTCAGGTGGGTCCGGTGTGCCTCGAAGTCCTCGCCGGCCGGATCGGTCATGGCTCCATTGTGTGCCTCACCCGGCCGGTCCTCGGCACCGGTTGGCGACGGTGTGACGATCTCGGCGCGGTGACGCCCGGCGGGTGGCGGCCGGCCCCCGCCGGTGGCGACCCA
>JBAUUM010000835.1:0-7788 GCA_049582705.1 Actinocatenispora sp. | reverse complement strand
GCCAGCAGGTCCGCGCAGGCGCGGGCGACCGCTCCGGACCGGGCCAGGAACGCCCGCCGGGTACGCCGCAGCGTCCGGCGGGCGTTGGTGCGCAGTACCGTGACCGACAGCAGCAGGACCCAGGCGGTGGCAACGGTCACCGCGGCGAGCAGTCCGGGCACCGCGGCGAGCCGGGCGCCCAGGAACGCGGCGAAGAAGTACCCCATCCAGGTCATGAAGCCGTAGAAGAAGAACGCCAGGCCGAACCGGCGCACCAGTACGGCCAGGAACATGACCGCGACGAACATGCCGAGCATGAGGTCGGTGTGCCCGGCGACCAGCACGCCACCGAGCATGCCGAGGCCGACCGCCACCGGGAAGAACACCGCGGTGCGCACCTTGGTCCACAGGCCGACGCCGGTCAGCGCCATCGAGCCCATCATGGCCATGACCGTGCCCAGCAGCATCGCCACCAGCGTGCCCTGCGCACCGGCGTGGGTGGCCTGCGCGAACAGGAACTCCACCGCCAGGGTGCTGGCCATCGCCACCGCGCTGGCGAGTGCGAGTCGCAGCCGGTTGAGCCCCGGATCGGAGCCCACCACGCGGTCCCAGGTCTCGCGCAGCCAGCCGCTCACGTCACCGGTCATCCGCGAACCTCCAACGGCCGCCCGTGGTTTCGCACCGGGGCACCGACACACCGAGGCACACGGACCGGCGATCTATAAACATGTATGATACCGACAATAACAGGTGTCATACCGGCATTGGACGTGAGCGCTGTGGACGACGCATCGGCCGCGCCGCGGGACCACACGCGGGCAGGTCACGACGCGGACAGCGCCCGCGGCGGACACCACGGGACACCGGCCGACCCCGGCCGCGCGCGCGACCACCGGCGCCGCGAACCCGCCGGCACACCGGACGAGGCACCCACCGACGAACTCCAGGACGCCCTCGGCATCGTCGAGTGGGAGTCCGCGGTGCTGGTGCGGCACCTGGAGATGCTGCGCCGACGCACCGACGTGCACGACCACCTCGACCGCGCCGAATACCTGCTGCTGCGCACCCTGCACCGGCGCGGCCCCCTCGCCATCACGACGCTCGCCGCGGCGCTCGGCCTGGATCCCTCCACGGCCGGCAGACAGGTCGCGGCCATGCAGGACGCCGGGCTCATCGAGCGCTCCGCACTGCCCGAGGACCGGCGGTGCCGGATCATCGCCCCGACCGAGGCGGGGGTCAGGCAGATGGAGGAGGTCCGGCAGCGGCGCGCCGACAACGTCGGCGACCTGCTCGCCGACTGGAGCGACACGGACGTCCGCGCGCTCGGCTCGATGTTCGCCAAGTACAACCGCGCGGTCGCCGACCGGTACCTCACCGGTGACCCGGCCACGCGGGGGTAGCGGGGCCGCCCGGCGCCCCGACCAGTACGACTCCGCCCGAGGAAGGGAACCAGAACCCATGGCCAGTGCGCTGCTCATCATGGACGTCCAGCGGGGCATCGTGGACCGGTACGCCGACGACCACGACTATCTGCCCCGGCTCGGCCAGGCCCGGGACGCGGCCCGCGCCGCCGGCATGCCGGTCATCTACGTGGCCGTCGGGTTCCGACCCGGCTTCCCGGAGATCAGCGCGCGCAACAAGACCTTCGCCGCGGTCCGCGACAGCGCCGCCTTCGCCAACTTCGACGCGACCACGGCGATCCACCCCGACGTGGCGCCGGCCGACGGCGACGTCGTCGTCACCAAGCGCCGGGTCAGCGCCTTCGCCGGCAGCGACCTCGACGTCGTACTGCGCGCGGGCAACATCGACACCCTCGTCCTAACCGGCATCGCCACCAGCGGAGTCGTACTGTCCACGCTGCGGCAGGCAGCGGACCTCGACTACCGGCTCGTCGTGCTCGCCGACGGCTGCCTGGACTCCGACGCCGAGGTGCACCGGGTGCTGACCGAGAAGGTCTTCCCCCGCCAGGCCGACGTGCTCACCGTCAGCGAATGGATCGACCAGGTCAAGCAGAGCGGCTGACCCATCCGGTGTCGGCTCAGGCCGTGCCCTGCGCCGACACCTCCCGCAACGCGTCCTGCAGCGTGAACGCCCCGGTGTACAGGGCCTTGCCCACCACCGCGGCCTCCACACCGGCACCCACCAGGCCGGCGACGGCGCGCAGGTCGTCGAGTGACGAGACACCGCCCGAGGCGACGACCGGGGTGTCGGTGGCGGCGCACACGTCGGCGAGCAGGTCGAGATTGGGGCCGCCCAGGGTGCCGTCCCGGGCGATGTCGGTCACGACGTACCGGGCGCAGCCTTCCGCGTCGAGGCGGGCGATCGTGTCGTAGAGGTCGCCGCCCTCCCGCGTCCAGCCGCGGCTGTGCACGGTACGGCCCCGCACGTCCAGGCTGACGGCGATCCGGTCGCCGTGCTCGGCGATCGCCCGGGCCACCCAGTCGGGATGCTCCAGCGCGGCGGTACCCACGTTGACCCGGGCGCACCCGGTGCCGAGCGCGGCGGCCAGCGCCTCGTCGGTGCGGATGCCGCCGCACAGCTCCACCGGGACGTCCACGGCACGCACCACGTCGGCGAGCAGTCGGGCGTTGTTCCCCGTCCCGAACGCCGCGTCCAGGTCGACCAGGTGCAGCCACCGCGCGCCGGCCCGCTGCCAGCCGAGCGCGGCGTCGAGCGGATCGCCGTACCAGGTCTCGGAGCCGGACTCGCCGCGCAGCAGCCGCACGGCCTGCCCGCCGCGGACGTCGACGGCCGGGAACAGTTCGAGCGACCGGGCACCCATGCGGCGCACCTCCGGGGGTTGGCGGGCGAGCGGTGATCCGCCCTCGGTCCCGGTCGCGCCGGAGGCGAGGAATTCCCCATTATTCCGGCGCCCTCGGAACACGGAAAGTAGACCATCGGTCACCACCAAAGTTGACTTGGCGTCCGCGACCGGCCGGGAGATCGTGGAGGACGATCACGCCGGCGGGTGCCGCGGCGACCGATCACCAGCGGAGCCGACGGTGGAGGACGAGAATTGAGACCGGTTGACGCAGCCGCCGAGCAGGTCGCCGATCCGACCGACGACGACCTGACCGCGGTCCGGGAGGGCCGCGCTCCGGAGATCGAGGGGCGCAGCAAGAAGCTGTGGCTCCTGCCCGGCGGTCGCTGCCTGGTCGAGATCATTCCCAGCCTCCGCAGCTTCACCTACCACCGCGACGAGATGGTGCCGGAGACCGGACCGCTGCGTCTGGACTTCTACGAGCGGGCCGCGGCCCGGCTGGAGCGGCAGGGCCTGCGTACCGCGTTCGTCCGGCGGGTGTCGGACACCTGCTACCTGGCCGAGTACCACCCGGCCCCGCCGTTCGAGGTCATCGTGAAGAACCGCGCGGTGGGCTCCACCCTGGTCAAGTACCCCGGGCTGTTCGAAGCCGACCAGGTACTGCCCTCGCCGGTGGTCAAGTTCGACTACCGCACCGATCCCGAGGACCAGCCGATCGCCGAGGACTACCTGCGCGCCCTCGACCTGCCGGTGGAGGAGCTGCGACGGCTCGCGCTGGCCGTGAACGACACGCTGGTCTCCTGGCTGAACCCCCTGCAGGTGTGGGACTTCTGCCTGATCTTCGGGTTCTCCGCCGACCGCGAACCGGTACTGATCTCGGAGGTCTCCCAGGACTGCATGCGGCTGCGGCACCCGGACGGATCGTCGCTGGACAAGGACCTGTTCCGGCGGGGCGCCAGCCACCAGGAGATCTCCGCGGCATGGCGGAAGCTGCTCGATGAGCTCGACTGAGCCCCGGGCCGCCCTGGTCACCGGGACCAACCGGGGCAGCGGTCGGGGGATCGCCACGGAACTGCGGCGACGCGGCTACCGGGTCTACTCGCTGAACCGCACCCTCGCCGGCCAGGACTGGCTGAACGAGCAGCGCTGCGATCTCGCGGACCCGGGTCAGATCCGGGTCGCCGTCGAGCGGGCACTCGCCGAGGCCGGCCGGCTCGACGTGCTGGTGTCGAACGCGGTCGACCGGGTCATCGCACCGATCGACACGATGGCCGACGAGGTGTGGGAGCGGCAGCTGTCGGTGAACCTGTCCGCCAACTTCCACCTGGTACGGGCGGCCCTCCCGGCGCTGCGCGACAGCGGCGGCATCGCCGTGTTCATGGGCAGTCACGCCGGGACCCGCTTCTTCGAGGGCGGCGTGGCCTACAGCGCGACCAAGGCCGCGATGAAGGCGTTCGTGGAGACGTTGTTGCTGGAGGAGCGGCGCAACGGGGTGCGGGCCTGCCTGGTCTCCCCCGGCGCGATCGCCAACCTCGACGGCGACGCGTCACCGCACAAGATCACCGCCGAGTCGGTCGGCTGGTGTGTCGGATCTCTGGTCGACGCGTTGCCCAGCGACATGGTCGTGGGAGAGATCGAGATCCGGCCCGCCAACCCTCCCCGGCCCCCGGTCACCGGCATCGCCCGGCTGATGCACGTCTGAGGAGGACCCATGACGTCCCTCGCTCTGCCCAAGGGGTCCTCGCTGGAACAACGCACCCTGGACCTGTTCGCCGCGGCCGGGCTCGGTCTGCGGCGGGCGTCCAGCCGGACGTACCGGGCCAGCATCGAGTACCGGGGGGCCATCCAGGTGGCGTTCTACAAGCCGCGCGAGATACCGATGGTCGTGCAGCGCGGCTACTTCGACTTCGGACTCACCGGTGCCGACTGGATCGAGGAGACCGGCGCGAAGGTCGAGAAGGTCACGGCGTTCAGCTACTCGAAGATCCACGACACGCCCTGGCGCCTGGTACTCGCCGTGCCGGAGGAACACAAGGCACGGCGCGCGTACGACCTCGGCGACGGGCTGCGCGTGGCCACCGAGTACCCGAACATCGGCCGGGCGTGTTTCCAGGCGCTCGGGCTGCGGGCCGAGATGATCCCGTCGTACGGTGCGACGGAGGCGAAGATCCCGGAACTCGCCGACGCCGTCATCGACGTGGTGGAGACCGGGACCGCGTTGCGGCACAACGGTCTGCGCGTCGTCGAGACGCTACGCACCTGCACCCCGCAGCTCATCGCGAACCCGGAGGCGTTCCGCGACACCGACAAGCGGGCCACGATCCAGGGCGTGGCCCGGCTGCTGGATGCGGTGCACGCCGGCGCCTCACGGGTACTGCTGACCGTCCGGGTCGGCGCCCGGCACCTCGACGAGGTTCTCCGGCTGATGCCGGAGCAGTCCTGGCACGCCGGCACGGGGGTACCCGATGCGAGCCTGGTCGTACTGCAGGGCGTGACGGCACGGGACGGTATCGCGGAGACCGTCGACCGGCTGATGGCCGCCGGCGCGGTGGACGTGATGGAGTCCGACGTGACGCGGCTGGTGTCGGCGAGGGGAAGTCAGCCCGCGTGAGGTACCCGATGATCGTCTGCGACCTGGACGGAACGCTGCTGGACTCGTCCGGGGCGGTGTCGGGTCGTACCGCGGCGGCGGTACGGCACGCCCAGGACCACGGTCACGTGTTCGTCATCGCCACCGCCCGGCCGGTGCGGGACACCCGACCGGTGGCGCACGCCCTCGGCGGCCACCCGATCGCGGTCTGCGGCAACGGATCCGTGGTCTTCGACTTCGGGCGGGACGAGATCGTGTCGTACCGGCCGCTTGCCCACGAGAGCGTCGGCGGGGTGCTCGACGCGCTGCGTACCCGCTTCCCCGGCATCCGGCTGGGTGCCGAGTGCGGGCTCGACCTGCTGCTGGAGGAGGGTTTCGAGCTGCCTCCGGCGCTGAGCCGGGACGCGCGGCGGGTCGGCGCGCTGGCCGGTGACACCCGCGGCGGGCACGGCTTCGGCAAGCTCATGGTCCAGCTCGACGGTGCGGCGGACGGCTACCACGAGCGGGTGCGCGAGCTGCTGACCGGGTACGAGGTGACCGTCTCCGGTGGCGGCTTCTGCGAGGTCATGCAGGGCGGCGTCACCAAGGCTGCCGCGCTGGAGCTGACGGCCGGGCGGCTCGGCCTCTCCGGCGGCGATGCCGTCGCCTTCGGCGACATGCCCAACGACCTGCCGGTGTTCGCCTGGTCGGCGACCTCGGTGGCCGTCGCCAACGCGCACCCCACCGTGCTGGCCGCGGCCGACGAGGTGACCGCGTCGAACGACGAGCACGGCGTCGCGCGGTGGCTGGAGCGGCTGTGCGCGACGCCGTGGGAGCGGCCGAGCGTGCCGTAGACCTCGGGCAGGGTTGTCCCCCGGTCCACACTCGCACAGGGCCGCACCGCACCGCACCGCGCGGCCGATCCGACCGGACCCGGCCGTGTGCCGGCCCGGGCCGTGCCCACGGTCCGGGCCGTGGACACGGTTGGGCGGACCGGGTCTAGGCCGGGGTCGACGAGCCGAGGCCCTGGAACCGGTTGGCGATGAAGTCACCCCAGGACGCGTCGAGCGTCTCGATGCCGTCGTCGGAGACCCGCCACTGTTGAGCCTGGTGTCCGGGGTAGGCGAACAGCACGCTGGAGGTCCGCTGGTATCCGCCGGAGGTGTCCGTGACGTGCACCCGGTGCGTGGACGGACGGAACCGCCCGCCGGAGGCGCTGGACAACATCCGCCCGACGTTGCACAGCACGATGTCGGTGTTCGCGATGACCGGCTCGACCCAGGTCCCGTCGTGCAGGACGTACTGCAGACCCTGGTCGGAGGGGGGCAACTGGAGCCCGAGCATCTGGATCCCGGAGTGCTCGTGCGCGAGCACCTCCCGGCCGTTGACGTCGCTGTAGTAGATGACCCGCAGGTTCGTGGCGTCCCGGGACAGGGCGAAGTCCGGCGTGCCCGCCGGCATCATGCCCTGGATGATCTTTCCGAACAGCGAGATCAGCGAGAACGCGGTGTCGAACACGTCCGCGGCCAGCGCGCCGAATTCCGGGAACGCACGCAGGACACCGGAGGCGCCGGTCGGCCGGTCCGCCAGCATCGCACCGCTGACGTGGATGAATTCCTTCGGATCGGGCACCCCGTTGGCCAGGCGCGGCACCTCCGAGTTGTACGGGAAGAAGCCGTGCGTGCCGCCGTTGGAGATCTGCGGCACCGAACTGTACTCGTACTCGGCCAGCCGCGGATCGATCGAACGGCAGGCGCCCGTGAAACTCTCCATCAACGATCTGACCCGCGCACCGATGCCGGGCACCTCCGCCGCCATGAATCCCCAGCCGACGAGCTGCGCGCCGATGGCGTCGGCCGCCGCGGCCATGTCCGCCTCGCGCTGCTCCAACCGCACCACGGGTACTTCGCCGGCCAGTTTCATCGGGGTTACATCCACGGTCGCTCCAGTTCTTCGCGTTAGACGGACGATTGCATGCCCAACCGCGCGGCGGCCAGCGCCACCTCTGTCCGGTTCGAACAGTCGAACTTCACCAGCAGATTCGAGACGTGCCGTTTGACACCGTGTACCGAAATTTTCATGGCGCGCGCGATCTGATGGTTGCTCAGCCCTTTCACCAGCTGGGCCAGCACGGCGTGCTCGCGTTCGGTCAGCCGGTCGACACCCGGAACGCCCGGGACCGGCAGCTCCCGTGGACCGGCCAGCAGCTCGCGCACGCAACTGGACGGCACCGGGAACTCCCCGCCGAGCAACCGTCGGAAGATGCCCGTCAGCCCGACGGAGGTCAGGTCCTGCCGCAGCAGGTAGCCGCACACCGCGTGCCGCCACGCGAAGGACCGGATCGTGCGCAGGTCGTCGGGGGTCATGCTCACCAGCACGTTCGCCCGTACCGATGCCGGCGTCACCTGGAGCAGGACGTCCGCACAGAGCTGGAACGGGATGACCGCGACGTCGAACGCGCCGCCGCTCAGGGCCCGCG
>JBAUUM010000834.1:0-14846 GCA_049582705.1 Actinocatenispora sp. | reverse complement strand
GTGGCGGGTGTGTTCTCGCTGTCGGACGCGTGCCGGTTGGTGGCGGCGCGCGGTGGGTTGATGCAGGCGCTGCCGGCCGGTGGTGTGATGCTCGCGGTGGCGGTGTCCGAGGAGCAGATCGCGCCGTGGCTGGGCGAGGGTGTCTCGTTGGCCGGAGTCAACGGACCTTCGGCCGTGGTCGTGTCTGGTGACAAGGCGTCCGTTGAGCGGGTCGAGGCGCACTTCCGCGCCGAGGGTGTGAAGACGTCCTGGCTGCGGGTCAGCCACGCGTTCCACTCGGCGCTGATGGACCCGATGCTGGACGAGTACCGGACGGTGGCGGAGTCCGTCGAGTTCCGGGCGCCGACCGTGCCGGTCGTCTCCACCGTGACCGGCGAGCCGGTCGACGGCGCGGTACTGACCGACGCGGACTACTGGGTGTCCCAGGTGCGGGAGCCGGTACGGTTCGCCCCGGCCGTGACCGCGTTGCACACCTCGGGCGTGACCCGGTTCGTGGAGGTCGGCCCGGACGCCGTGCTGACCGCGATGATCGGGCACTGCCTGCCCGACGAGGACGTGACCGCGGTCGCGGTGCTGCGCAAGGACAAGCCGCAGACCCGGCAGGTACTGACCGCCGTCGCCGGCCTGCACGTGGGTGGGATCCGCCCGGACTGGGCCGCGCTCATCGGCCCCGGAGGACGGCGCGTCGAGCTGCCCACGTACGCGTTCCAGCGGGAACGGTACTGGCTGGACGCGCCCGAGTCGGCCGGTGATCTGCTGTCGGTCGGTCAGCGGTCCGTCGAGCACCCGCTGCTGGGCGCCGTCGTCGCGGTGGCTGGCTCGGACGAGTACGTGTTCACCACCCGGCTCTCGGCCCGCACCCACCCGTGGCTCGCGGACCACGTCGTGCAGGGCGTGATCCTGCTGCCCGGTACCGCATTCGTGGAGCTGGCGATCCATGCCGGCGACCTGGTCGGCTGCGAGCGGCTGGAGGAACTGTCGCTCTCCGCGCCTCTGGTACTGCCGGCGGGCGGCGCGGTCGATCTGCAGGTCACCGTCGACGAACTGGACGACTGGGGCAACCGCGCGTTCGGCGTGTACTCCCGGGCCGACGACGCGCTCGAAGACGTGCCGTGGACCTGCCACGCCACCGGATCGCTCGCGGTCAGCCGACAGCAGGTCGTCGCCGACCTGACCCAGTGGCCGCCGGCCGACGCGCAGCCGGTACCCGTGGAGGGCTTCTACGAGCGGCTCGCGGCGGGCGGATTCGCGTACGGGCCGGTGTTCCGGGGCGTACGGACGGTCTGGCGGCGCGGCAACGAGCTGTTCGCCGAGGTACGCCTGCCCGTGGACGACCAGGCCGCCCGGTTCGGGCTGCACCCGGCGCTGCTCGACGCGGCGCTGCAGACCATGGCCTTCACCGACGGGGCCGACGAGCGCGGCGTACTGCCGTTCTCGTTCAGCGGCGTGACGCTGCACGCCTCCGGCGCCGCCGCGGCCCGGGTGCGGCTCGTGGTCGAGGGCGCCGACACGGTGTCGGTGGACCTGGCGGACCTGGCCGGTGGCCCGGTGGCGTCGATCCGTTCCCTGATGTTCCGCCCCGTGGTGGCCAACCAGCTGAAGGCCGCGGTCTCCAAGTACCACGAGTCGCTGTTCCGGGTGGACATGGTGATGGCACCGGTCGCGCCGGTGGGCAGCACCCTCAGCGAACGGTGGTCCGTGGTCGGCGCGGTCGGCGCCGCGAAGGTACTGAAGGCGTTGGGCAGCGCGGGAAACCCGGTGGACATCTACCCGGACCTGGCCACGCTCCAGCAGGCGGTCAGCGAGGGATCGCCGGTGCCGGACAAGGTACTGGTGCCCTGCCTGGAGAGCGAGGCGGACGACGACGATCTGGTGTCCCAGATCCGGACCGCCACGTACTGGGCGCTGGACCTGGTGCAGACCTGGCTCGCGGACGAGCGGTTCGCGCCGTCCCGGCTGGTGTTCGTGACCCGCTGCGCCAGCGGCGAGGAGGTACGCGACCTCGCCTGGGCCCCGGTGTGGGGGCTGGTGCGTTCGGCGCAGTCGGAGAACCCGGACCGGTTCGCCCTGGTCGACCTGGACCATCGGGAGGTGTCGTACGCGGCTCTGGCCGCCGCCGTGGCCTGCGGTGAACCGAACGTCGCGATCCGGGTCGGCGCGGTGCACGTGCCGCGGTTGAGTCGGGTCGCGGTCACCCCCGACATGACGCCGTCGGCGGTGTGGGACCCGGCCGGCACGGTACTGGTGACCGGCGGCACCGGCGGCCTGGGCGGCGTGGTCGCGCGGCACCTGGTGGCCGAGCACGGGATCCGGCGCCTGGTGCTGACCAGCCGGCGTGGCCGGGCCGCCGCGGGCGCGGAGGATCTCGTCGCCGAGCTGACCGAGCTGGGCGCGCACGTGGTGGTGACCGCGTGCGACGTCGCGGACCGGGAGGCGCTGACCGGGATTCTGGCGGAGATCCCCGTCGAGTTCCCGCTGCGCGGCGTGGTGCACACCGCGGGCGTCGTCGACGACGGTGTCGTGTCGTCGCTGACCCCGCAGCAGATCGACGCCGTACTGCGCCCCAAGGTGGACGCGGCACTGAACCTGCACGAGCTGACCGTGGACCACGAGCTGTCCGCGTTCGTACTGTTCTCCTCGCTGGCCGGCACCCTCGGCGGTACCGGTCAGGCGAACTACGCCGCGGCGAACACGTTCCTCGACGCGTTGGCGTACCGGCGTCGGGCCGAGGGGTTGCCCGGCCTGTCGCTGGCTTGGGGCCTGTGGGACCAGTCCGCCGGCATGAGCGGGCAACTGGCCGACACCGACATCCGGCGCATGGCGCGCGACGGTGTCCAACCGCTGTCCGCCGAGGAGGGCCTGGCGCTGTTCGACATCGCCTGCGCCACCGACAACGCGGTACTGGTGCCGGTGCGGATCATCGTGGACGCGATCCGCGCGGCGACGAGCCCCGAGGCGGTACCGGCCCTGCTCCGCGCCCTGGTCGGCCGGCCGCAGCGCCGGGCCGTGGCGGCCGCGTCTGCCAGTGCCAGCGCCACCGACATGCTCGTCCAGGACCTGCTGCGGATGACCCGGGAGGAACGCGAGCGCCGGCTGCTGGACGTGGTCCGTACCGAGGCGGCGATCGTGCTCGGCTACCCGGGACCGGACGCGGTGGAGCCGGACCGTGGCTTCCTGGAACTGGGCTTCGACTCGTTGACCGCACTGGAGCTGCGCAACCGACTCTCCGCGGCGACCGGGCTCAAGCTGCCGGCCACCCTGTTGTTCGACTATCCGACCTCGGTGGGCATGGCGAACCATCTGGTCGCGCAGCTGGTGCCCGAGCAGCCGGCGGCCCTCGCGCTGACCGGGACGGCCCGGACCCGCGCCACGGACGTCGACGACGACGCCATCGTGATCGTGGGGATGGCGTGCCGGTACCCGGGCGGGGTGTCCTCGCCGGAGGACCTGTGGCGGCTGGTCGCGGACGGCACCGACGGCGTGTCGCTGTTCCCGACCGACCGCGGCTGGGACGTGGAGAACCTGTACGACCCGGACCCGGACCGCACCGGCAAGAGCTACGCGCGGGAGGGCGGTTTCCTGCACGAGGCGGCCCAGTTCGATCCCGGGTTCTTCGGCATCTCGCCGCGTGAGGCGGTGTCGATGGATCCGCAGCAGCGGCTGCTGCTGGAGACGTCGTGGGAGGCGCTGGAGCGGGCCGGCGTGGATCCGTCGAGCCTGCGTGGTTCGCCGACCGGCGTGTACGTCGGCGTCATGTACAACGACTACGGTTCCCGGCTGCGGGAGGTGCCCGCGGGGCTGGAGAGCTACGTCGGCAACGGCAGCTCGGCCAGCGTGGCCTCCGGCCGGGTGTCCTACGTGCTCGGTCTGGAGGGTCCGGCCGTCACCGTCGACACGGCGTGCTCGTCGTCGCTGGTGGCGCTGCACATGGCGGTGCAGGCGCTGCAGCGTGGTGAGTGCTCGCTGGCGCTGGCCGGTGGTGTGACGGTGATGTCCACACCGGCGACGTTCGTCGGCTTCAGCCGGCAGCGGGGCCTGGCCCCCGACGGCCGGTGCAAGCCGTTCTCCGAGGACGCGGACGGTACCGGCTGGGGTGAGGGAGTCGGGCTGCTCGTCGTGGAGCGGTTGTCGGACGCCCGGGCGAAGGGCCACCGCGTACTGGCCACGGTGCGGGGCACCGCGATCAACCAGGACGGCGCCTCCAGCGGCCTGACGGCCCCGAACGGTCCGTCGCAGCAGCGGGTGATCCGGCAGGCCTTGGCCACCGCCGGGGTGTCACCGTCCGAGGTGGACGCGGTGGAGGCGCACGGTACGGGTACCTCGCTGGGTGACCCGATCGAGGCGCAGGCGCTGCTGTCCACGTACGGGCAGGGTCGGTCGACGGACCGTCCACTGTGGCTGGGCTCGATCAAGTCGAACCTGGGCCACACCCAGGCCGCCGCCGGGGTGGCCGGCGTGATCAAGATGGTGCAGGCGATGCGGCACGGGATACTCCCGCAGACCCTGCACGTGTCCGAGCCCTCGTCACATGTGGACTGGACCGCCGGCGCCGTGGCGTTGCTCCGGGAACGGCGCGACTGGCCGGAGAGCGACCGCCCGCGCCGGGTCGGGGTGTCGTCGTTCGGCATCAGCGGTACCAACGCGCACGTGATCCTGGAGCAGGCCCCGGTCGCCGACGAGCCGTCGCCGGAACCGGACGCGGGGCCTGTCGACACGATGACGGTGTGGCCGGTGTCGGCGCGTACGCCGGAGGGCGTGCGGGCGCAGGCGGCGCGGTTGGCAGGGTTCCTGGAGTCGACGCCGGACCTGCGTCCGGTGGACGTGGGCTGGTCGCTGGCCACGACCCGTGCCGCGCTGGAGCACCGCGCCGCGGTGGTCGGCGGCACCCGTACGGAGCTGCTGGCGGGCCTGTCGGCGCTGGCGTCCGGGGCGTCCGCCGCCGGCGTGGTGACCGGCTCGTCCCGGTCGAGCAGGACCGCCTGGGTGTTCACCGGTCAGGGTGCGCAGTGGGTCGGCATGGGCCGCGAACTGTACGACGCGTTCCCGGTGTTCGCGGACGCGATGGACGGGGTGTGCACCGAGTTCGACATGCTGCTGGACCGGCCGCTGCGGCAGCTGATCTTCGCCGGTGACGCGGACGAGCTGGATCAGACCGGATTCACCCAGCCCGCCGTGTTCGCCGTCGAAGTGGCGCTGGCCGAGCTGCTGACGTCCTGGGGCCTGACGCCGGACGTGGTGGCGGGTCATTCGATCGGCGAGGTGGCCGCCGCGTACGTGGCGGGTGTGTTCTCACTGCCGGACGCCTGCCGGCTGGTCGCGGCGCGTGGTGGTCTGATGCAGGCACTGCCCGCCGGCGGCGCGATGCTCGCGGTCGCGACGTCCGAGGAGCAGATCCAACCGTGGCTGGGCGACGGTGTCTCGCTGGCCGGCGTGAACGGCCCCGCGGCCGTCGTGGTGTCTGGCGACCGGGAGTCGGTGGAACGGGTCGACGCGCACTTCCGGTCCGAGGGCGTGAAGACGTCCTGGCTGCGGGTCAGCCACGCGTTCCACTCGGCGCTGATGGATCCGATGCTGGACGACTTCCGTACGGTGGCCGGCGGCCTGGAGTACCGGGTGCCGCGGGTCGCCGTGGTGTCCACGGTGACCGGCGAGCCGGTCGACGCGTCGGTACTCAACGACCCGGGTTACTGGGTCCGGCAGGTGCGCGAGCCGGTCCGGTTCGCGCCCGCGGTGACGGCCCTGCGGTCCTCCGGCGTCACGCGGTTCGTGGAGGTCGGGCCGGACGCGGTGCTGACCGCGATGGTCGGCCAGTGCCTCGACGGCGACGAGGCGGTGACCGCGGTCGCGTTGCTGCGTCGCGACAAGCCGCAGGCCCGGCAGGTGCTGGTCGCCGTCGCCGGTGCGCACGCGTCCGGGTCCACTGTGGACTGGTCCGCGGTGTTCGGCCCCGACGCGCGTCGGGTGGAGCTGCCGACGTACGCGTTCCAGCGGGACCGGTACTGGCTGGACGCGCCCGAGCCGGCCGGTGATCTGCTGTCCGTGGGTCAGCGCTCGGTCGGGCACCCGCTGCTGGGTGCCGTGGTCCGGGTGGCGGGCTCGGACGAGTACGTGTTCACCAGCCGGCTGTCGGTGCGGACCCATCCGTGGCTCGCGGACCACGTCGTGCAGGGTGTGGTGCTGTTGCCGGGTACCGCGTTCGTGGAGCTGGCGATCCACGCCGGTGACCTGGTCGGCTGCGGGCGGCTGGCGGAGCTGTCGCTGTCCGCGCCGCTGGTACTGCCCGCGCGCGGCGGCGTCGACGTGCAGCTCACCGTCGACGAACCGGACGGGTCCGGTGAGCGTCCCGTCAGCGTGTACTCCCGTGCCGAGGACGCCGCGCCGGACGTGCCGTGGACCTGCCACGCCACCGGCCGTTTGGCCACCGGCGACGGGCCGGCGGCCGCCGACCTGTCGGTGTGGCCGCCGGCCGGTGCGGAACCGGTGCCGACCGACGACCTGTACGACCGGCTCGCCGCCGGGGGCCTGGCGTACGGCCCGGTGTTCCAGGGCGTCCGGGCGGCCTGGCGGCGCGGATCGGAGATCTTCGCCGACGTGGCGCTGCCCGAGACCGGGGCGGAGGACGCCGGACGGTTCGGCATCCACCCGGCGTTGCTCGACGCCACGCTGCACGGCATGGCCGTCGCGGACGGGGCCGGCGACGGCGGCGCGCTGCCGTTCTCGTTCGGTGACGTGACCCTGCACGCGTCGGGCGCGGCCGCGGCACGGGTACGCCTGACCGTGGCCGGCGCCGACTCGGTGTCGGTGGACGTCGCCGACGTGGCCGGCGCCCCGCTGGTGTCGGTGCGTTCGCTGCTGCTGCGTCCGGTGGCGACGGAGCAGCTGCGTGCGGGGTCCGGCCGGCAGGAGTCCCTGTACGGCATCGAGTGGGTGCCGACCGCGATGCCGGCCGTCCCGGGAGCGCCGCGCTGGGCGGTCCTGGACCCGACCGGCACGGGCGCGGACCGGCTGACCACGACCCTGGCCGGTGCCGCGGTACTGGATTCCCATCCGGACCTGGCCGCGGTGGCCGCAACCGGCGTGGTGCCGGACCGTGTCGTGGTGTCCGGCCTCGCCGGCGGTGACGCCGTGTCGGCCGCCGACGCGCACGAGGCGGTACGACACGCCCTGGCGCTGCTGCGGGACTGGCTCGCCGACGAGCGGTTCGCGTCGTCGCGGCTGGTGTTCCTCACCCGGGGCGCGGTCGACGGCGACGCGGTGGCCGGGTCCGCGGTGTGCGGCCTGGTGCGGTCCGCGCAGTCGGAGAACCCGGACCGGTTCGGTCTGGTCGATGTGGACACCGACGTCACGGGCGAGGTACTGGCCGCCGCGGTCGCCGCGGACGCCGGTCAGGTCCTGGTACGCGACGGTCGCCTGCTGACGCCCCGGCTGACCCGGGCGACGGTGCCGGCGGACGCCGTGGCGTCGGCCGAGTGGGACGCCGCGGGCACCGTACTGGTCACCGGCGGTACCGGTGGTCTGGGCGCGGTGGTGGCGCGGCATCTGGTGGCCGAGCGTGGTGTCCGGAGTCTGGTGTTGACCAGTCGCCGGGGCATGTCCGCGCCGAGCGCCCGCGAGTTGGCGGACGAGCTGACCGCGCTCGGCGCGCGGGTGGCCGTCGAGGCGTGTGACGTGTCCGATCGGGACGCGCTGGCCGGTGTGTTGGCGGCGGTTCCGGACGAGTACCCGTTGCGGGGCGTGGTGCACACGGCCGGGGTGGTGGACGACGGTCTGGTGTCGTCGTTGACCGCCGGGCAGGTCGATTCGGTGCTGGCGCCGAAGGTGGACGCGGCCTGGCATCTGCACGAGCTGACCGACGGGGTGCCGTTGACGGCGTTCGTGCTGTTCTCGTCGCTGGCCGGGGTGGTCGGTGGCGCGGGGCAGGGCAACTACGCGGCGGCGAACGCGTACCTGGACGGGCTGGCCGGTCACCGGCGGCGGCACGGCCTTGCGGGCCTGTCGTTGGCGTGGGGCCTGTGGGATCAGCCGTCGGGTATGGCCGGCCAGCTGACCGACGCGGACCGGCAGCGGATGGCGCGCGGTGGCGTGACGCCGCTGTCGGTGGCGGACGGTCTCGGGCTGTTCGACGCCGCGTGCGCCGCGGACCGTGCCGTACTGGTGCCCGTGGCACTGCACCACGACGCGCTCCGGGCGGCGGATCCGGCCGGTCTGCCCGCCCTGCTGCGCGGCCTGGTCGCCCCGACCCGTCGGGCCGCCACGGCGGGCCGCGCGGAGAGCGGCACGCTGGCCGACCGGCTGACCGGGCTGACCCCCGACCAGCGTGACCAGCTGCTCCTGGAACTGGTGTGCTCGCGGGCGTCGACGATCCTCGGGCACCCGGACGCGTCGTCGGTACGTGCCGACCGTGGCTTCCTGGAGCAGGGCTTCGACTCGCTGACCGCGCTGGAACTGCGGAACCAGCTCGGCACCGCGACCGGGCTGAAGCTGCCCGCCACGGTCATGTTCGACTACCCGACCCCGGCCGGGATGGCCACGCACCTGCTGCACCGGCTGCTGCCGCGCGACACGATGCCGGCCGCGGACGTGGCGCTCGCCGACCTGGACCGGTTCGCCGCGCTGCTGCCCACGCTCGCGGACGACGCGGCGGCGCGGGGTGCGCTGGCGCAGCGCCTGCAGGAGTTGCTGTCCACCGTCACGGGCAACGGGGACGAGGCCGGCGACTCCGTTGCGGACAAGATCGACTCCGCGAGTGACGAAGAGATGTTCGCGTTCATCGACAACGATCTCGGGTTGTCATGAGCCTGCTTGAGGTTCTTGAGAAGGGTGTCGTTGAGCGATGAACGAGGAGAAGCTGCGCGACTACCTCAAGAAGGTGACGGCGGACCTGCACCGGACCCGCCAACGGCTCCAGGAGGCCGATGCCCGCGACCAGGAACCGGTCGCGATCGTCGGCATGGCGTGCCGGTACCCGGGCGGGGTGTCCTCGCCGGAGGACCTGTGGCGGCTGGTCGCGGACGGTACCGACGGCGTGTCCGGGTTCCCCACCGACCGCGGCTGGGACCTCGTCGCGCTGTACGACCCGGATCCCGACCACGCGGGTACGTCGTACGCGCGGGAGGGCGGCTTCCTGCACGAGGCCGCCGAGTTCGACGCCGGCCTCTTCGGCATCTCGCCGCGTGAGGCGCTGTCGATGGACCCGCAGCAGCGGCTGCTGCTGGAGACCGCGTGGGAGGCCCTGGAGCGGGCCGGGGTCGATCCGTCGAGCGTGCGCGGCTCGCAGACCGGCGTGTACGTCGGGATCATGTACAACGACTACGCCACCCGGCTGCGGGAGATCCCCGCCGGGCTGGAGGGCTACCTCGGCAACGGCAGCGCGGCCAGCGTCGCGTCCGGTCGGGTGTCCTACGTCCTGGGTCTGGAGGGACCCGCGGTCACCGTGGACACCGCCTGCTCCTCGTCCCTGGTGGCGCTGCACCTGGCGATCCAGGCGCTGCGTCGCGGCGAGTGCTCGATGGCGCTGGCCGGTGGCGTGACGGTGATGTCCACCCCGTCGACGTTCGTCGGTTTCAGCCGGCAGCGGGGTCTGGCCGCGGACGGTCGGTGCAAGGCGTTCTCGGAGGACGCGGACGGTACCGGCTGGGGTGAGGGCGTCGGCCTGCTCGCCGTCGAACGGCTCTCCGACGCCCAGGCGAAGGGGCACCGGATCCTCGCGGTGGTCCGGGGGAGCGCGGTCAACCAGGACGGTGCCTCCAGCGGCCTGACGGCCCCGAACGGTCCGTCGCAGCAGCGGGTGATCCGGCAGGCGCTGGCGTCCGGCGGGATCTCCGCCGATGGTGTCGACGTTGTCGAGGCGCACGGTACGGGGACCTCGTTGGGTGACCCGATCGAGGCGCAGGCGCTGCTCTCCACGTACGGGCAGGGGCGGCCGGCGGACCGTCCACTGTGGTTGGGTTCGATCAAGTCGAACATCGGGCACACCCAGGCTGCGGCCGGGGTGGCCGGGATCATCAAGATGGTGCAGGCGATGCGGCACGGCGTACTTCCGGCCACCCTGCACGTCGGCGAGCCCTCATCGCATGTGGACTGGACCGCCGGGGCCGTGGCGCTGCTCCGGGAACGACGCGACTGGCCGGAGAGCGACCACCCGCGCCGGGCGGGAGTGTCGTCGTTCGGCATCAGCGGCACCAACGCGCACGTGATCCTGGAGCAGGCACCGGTCACCGCCGAGCCGTCGTCCGACGACGGTACGCCGGTCGCCGATGCGCCGTCGCCGGACGCGGTACCGGCCGACGGGGTGACGGTGTGGCCGGTGTCGGCTCGTACCCCGGAGGGCGTGCGGGCGCAGGCGGCGCGGTTGGCCGGGTTCCTGGACTCGGTGCCGGACCTGCGTCCGGTGGACGTGGGTTGGTCGTTGGTGTCGACGCGGTCGGCGTTGGAGCACCGTGCGGTGGTGGTCGGCGGGTCTCGGGACGAGTTGCTGGCGGGCTTGTCGGCGTTGGCGTCTGGGTCGTCTGCTTCTGGTGTGGTGACGGGGTCGTCGCGGTCGGGGAAGTCGGCGTGGGTGTTCACCGGTCAGGGTGCACAGTGGGTCGGTATGGGTCGGGAGCTGTACGAGGTTTTCCCGGTGTTCGCGGACGCGGTGGACCGGGTCTGCGGGGAGTTCGACGCGCTGTTGGATCGTCCGTTGCGCGAGGTGATCTTCGACGGCGGCGAGCTGTTGGATCAGACGGGTTTCACTCAGCCGGCGTTGTTCGCGGTCGAGGTGGCGTTGGCGGAGCTGTTGTCGTCGTGGGGCCTGACGCCGGACGCGGTGGCGGGGCATTCGATCGGTGAGGTCGCGGCGGCACATGTGGCGGGGGTGTTCTCGCTCTCGGATGCGTGTCGGTTGGTGGCGGCGCGCGGTGGGTTGATGCAGGCGTTGCCGTCCGGTGGTGTGATGCTCGCGGTGGCGGTGTCCGAGGAGCTGGTCCAGTCGTGGCTGGGCGACGGCGTGTCGTTGGCCGGGGTGAACGGTCCCTCGGCCGTCGTGGTGTCCGGTGAGAAGGCAGCGGTCGAGCGGGTCGAACGGCACTTCCGGTCCGAGGGTGTGAAGACCTCGTGGTTGCGGGTCAGTCACGCGTTCCATTCGGCGCTGATGGACCCGATGCTGGACGAGTACCGGGCGGTGGCGGAGTCCGTCGAGTTCCGGGCGCCGACGCTCGCCGTGGTGTCCACGGTGACCGGTGGGCCGGTCGACGCGTCGGATCTGACCGATGTGGACTACTGGGTCCGTCAGGTGCGGGAACCGGTCCGGTTCGCGCCCGCCGTGGAGTCGTTGCGGTCGTCCGGTGTGACGCGGTTCGTGGAGGTCGGCCCCGACGCGGTGCTGACCGCGATGGTCGGCCAGTGCCTCGACGGCGACGAGTCCGTGACCGCGGTCGCGTTGCTGCGCCGCGACAAGCCGCAGGTACGGCAGATCCTCACCGGCCTGGCCGGCGCGCACGCCTCCGGGGCGAGTCCCGACTGGGCCAGGGTGTTCGGACCGGGCGCGCGTCACGTCGAGCTGCCGACGTACGCGTTCCAGCGGGAACGATACTGGCTGGACGCGCCCGCGTCTGCCGGTGACCTGCTGTCGGTGGGTCAGCGGGCGGTGGAACACCCGTTGCTGGGCGCGGTCGTCGGCGTGGCGGGCTCGGACGAGTTCGTGTTCACCAGCCGGCTGTCCGTGCGGACCCATCCGTGGCTGGCCGACCACGTGGTGCGCGGCGTGGTGCTGCTGCCCGGTGCCGCGTTCGTGGAACTGGCGATCCACGCCGGCGACCTGGTCGGCTGCGACACCATCGAGGAGCTGACCCTCGCCGCGCCCCTGGTCGTCGCGGACTCCGGCGGAGTGCAACTTCAGGTCGTCGTACGCGATCCGGACGAGACCGGCGAGCGTCCGTTCAGCGTCTACTCCCGCCGGGAGGACGCCGCCGAGGACGAGCCGTGGACCTGCCACGCCACCGGATCGCTCGCCGTCGGCCGGCAGCAGCCCGTCGCGGACCTGACCCAGTGGCCGCCGGCCGCCGCGGAACCGGTGCCGACCGACGACCTGTACGACCGGCTCGCCGCCGGTGGTCTGGAGTACGGCCCGGTGTTCCGGGGTGTGCGGTCCGTCTGGCGCCGGGGCCGTGAGCTGTTCGCAGAGGTCGGCCTCGCCGACGACGAGACCGCCGTCGGGCGGTACGGGCTGCATCCCGCGCTGCTGGACGCCGCCCTGCACGCCATCACGTACGCGGCCGGGCCGGCGGGTACCGACGAGGGCGGTCGGCTGCCCTTCTCGTTCGGCGGGGTCACGCTGCACGCGTCGGGTGCCGGCGCGGCACGGGTACGCCTGACGGTGGACGGTGCCGACTCGGTGTCGGTGGACGTGGCCGACGTGGCCGGCGCGCCGGTCGCCTCGGTGCGGTCGTTGGTGTTGCGTCCGGTGACGGCGGAGCAGCTGCGCGCGGGTTCCGACCGGCACGGGTCGCTGTTCGAGGTGGAGTGGGCCCCGAGTTCCCTGCCGGTGGCCGGATCCGCGAGCTGCGCGGTCGTCGACGCGGGCAGCGCGCTCCGGCTGGACGGCGCGGACGTCGACACGTACGCCGACCTGGCGTCGCTGGCCGTGTCCGGCGCGGTGCCGGAGCGGGTTGTCGTGTCCGGTGTCCCCATGGGCGCGGACCCGTCGGCCGCCGGCGTGCACGCTGCGCTGGGTCGGGCACTCGGTCTGGTACGGGACTGGCTCGCGGACGAGCGGTTCGCGTCGTCGCGGCTGGTGTTCCTGACCCGGGGTGCGGTCGCCGGTGAGTCGGCCAGCACCGGCCCGGGATCGGTGGCCGGGCCGGTTCCGACCGCCGCCGCGGTGTGGGGCCTGGTGCGGTCCGCGCAGTCGGAGAACCCGGACCGGTTCGGTCTGGTCGATGTGGACACCGACGTCACGGGCGAGGCACTGGCCGCCGCGGTCGGCGCGGACGCCGACCAGGTCGTACTGCGCGGCGGCGAGGTGTCGGTGCCCCGGCTGGCACGAGTCTGGCCGGCGGAGACCGCGACGCCGTCGGCGGTGTGGGATCCGAACGGCACGGTACTGGTCACCGGCGGTACGGGTGGTCTGGGCGCGGTGCTGGCGCGGCATCTGGTGGCCGAGCGTGGTGTCCGGAGCCTGCTGTTGACCTCTCGCCGAGGCCCGGATGCCCCCGGCGCCCGCGAGTTGGCGGACGAGCTGACCGCGCTCGGCGCGCGCGTGCGCATCGAGGCGTGTGACGTGTCCGATCGGGACGCGCTGGCCGGTGTGCTGACGGCTGTGCCCGACGACGTCCCGTTGCGGGGCGTGGTGCATACCGCCGGGGTGGTGGACGACGGTCTCGTATCGTCCCTCACCGACGACCGGCTGGCTGCGGTGCTGGCGCCCAAGGTGGACGCCGCCTGGCATCTGCACGAGCTGACCGACGGCGTGCCGTTGACGGCCTTCGTGCTGTACTCGTCGCTGGCCGGGGTCGTAGGCGGCGCCGGACAGGGCAACTACGCGGCGGCGAACGCGTACCTGGACGGGCTGGCCGGGTACCGGCGGCGGCACGGCCTGGCGGCGCTGTCGTTGGCGTGGGGCCTGTGGGACCAGCCGTCGGGTATGGGCGGCCAGCTGACCGACGCCGACCGGCAGCGGATGGCGCGGAGCGGCGTCGCCCCACTGTCCATATCGGATGGTCTCGCGTTGTTCGACACTGCCTGTGCCGACGACCGCGCCGTACTCGTACCGGCCCGGTTCGACCTCGCGGCGCTGCGCGCCACGGACGCGCAGACGCTGCCCGCGTTGCTGCGCAGCGTGGTCGCCCCGGCCCGCCGTACGGTGACCGCGCGGTCGGCGACGGAGGGGACCTACGCCGCCCGGCTGGCCGCGATGACCCCGGAGCAGCAGGCCGGGACCGTCTCGGACCTGGTGCGGTCCCGCGCCGCGGCGGTTCTCGGGCACCCGGACGCGTCGTCGGTACGTGCCGACCGTGGCTTCCTGGAGCAGGGCTTCGACTCGCTGACCGCGCTGGAACTGCGGAACCAGCTCGGCGCCGCGACCGGGCTGAAGCTGCCGGCCACGGTCATGTTCGACTACCCGACCCCGGCCGGGATGGCCACGCACCTGCTCGACCAGCTCCTGGCGCGGGCCGCCAGTACGCCCGCCGTGCGTACGCCCGTTGCCCGGGTGGACGACGAGCCGATCGTGATCGTCGGGATGGCGTGCCGGTACCCGGGCGGGGTGTCCTCCCCGGAGGATCTGTGGGGCCTGGTGTCGGAGGGCGTCGACGCGGTGTCGGGTTTCCCCACCGACCGTGGCTGGGACGTGGAGAACCTGTACGACCCGGACCCGGAGCATGCAGGTACGTCGTACGCGCGGGAGGGCGGCTTCCTGCACGAGGCGGCCGAGTTCGACGCCCGGTTCTTCGGTATCTCGCCGCGTGAGGCGGTGTCGATGGACCCGCAGCAACGGCTGCTCCTGGAGACATCGTGGGAGGCCCTGGAGCGGGCCGGGATGGACCCGTCGAGCCTGCGGGGTTCGCAGACCGGCGTGTACGTCGGGATCA
This sequence comes from Actinocatenispora sp., assembly GCA_049582705.1. Lineage (GTDB taxonomy): Bacteria > Actinomycetota > Actinomycetes > Mycobacteriales > Micromonosporaceae > Actinocatenispora. The sequence goes on along the minus strand of JBAUUM010000834.1, from coordinate 279 downwards.
TGTACAACGACTACGCGGCGCGGCTGCGCGAGGTGCCGACCGGACTGGAGGGGTACCTCGGCAACGGTAGTTCGGCGAGTGTCGCGTCCGGCCGGGTGTCCTATGTGCTGGGTCTGGAGGGGCCCGCGGTCACCGTGGACACCGCCTGTTCCTCGTCGCTGGTGGCGCTGCACCTTGCGGCGCAGGCGCTGCGGCGCGGCGAGTGTGACCTCGCGCTGGCCGGTGGCGTCACCGTCATGTCCACGCCCGGTACGTTCGTCGAGTTCAGCCGGCAGCGCG
>JBAUUM010000833.1:0-3364 GCA_049582705.1 Actinocatenispora sp. | reverse complement strand
GTCTCGCCCGGCCGCAGCGGCGCGAGCTGCTCACCGAGTTCGCCGCCGGTGGCCATCACGAGCACGACCCGGGCCTGCCGGTCGGCCAGCCGCCGCATGGTGGCGGCGGTGAAGATCGCCTCGTCGTCGGGATGGGCGTGCAGAAAGATCACGGACCGGCCGGGGTGCACGTCGGACGGTGACGTGGGCAGGGCAGGGCGCGACAGCGTCACAGCAGTCATGGGTTCGCTCGCTGGCTCGACGGGAGCCCGGACGATCGCCGGGCCGGGACCGGGGCGTCAGCGGCAACAACAGGAGCAGGCGACAGCGATCGGCGTGGCGCCGGTCAGCATGGTCCGCGTGCTCGTCATGGCGCCGATTCTGCCACGACGACCAGCGGTTTCGTAGCCCGACCCGCCGGGCCGGCGGGCGTACCGACCCGGCCGGCCCGATCGGGTGCCGGCGCTCGGGCCGCTCGGGCCACTGCGGCGGTCAGCCCCCGTACCCGGCGTCCATCCGCCGCTGCGCCTCGGCCGTGGACAGGTCCTCGATCCGCTGCGACACGATCCACTGGTGCCCGTACGGGTCGGCGACCCGGCCCTGCCGGTAGCCGTACTCGTGGTCGCCGAGCGGGAAGATCTCGCCGGCGCCGGCCTCCCGCAGCGCGGCCCAGGCGGCGTCCGCGTCGTCCACGTCCAGCCCGAGGACGACCGGTACCTGCCGGCCCGGGGCGGTGTCGGTACCGTCCGCCTCCTTCACCGCGAACAGGGCCGCGCCGGCGCGCAGGTCGGCGTGCACGATCTGCCCCTCCGGGCCGGTGAACCGGCTGAGTTCGGTGGCGCCCAGTGCCCGGACGTAGAAGTCGATGGCCGCCGCGGCGTCGCGCACCGCGAGGGTCGGTGTCAATGAGTTCGCCATGCCCCGATCCTCCCCGTCGCGCCCGCTCAGGTATTGGAGAAAAGCGACAGCGGCAGGTGGTTGCGCTCGGTCGGGCTACGTGGCCGGTACGCCCTCGGCGTGACACCGGAGAACTCGCGGAAGTCGTGGATCAGGTGGGACTGGTCGACATACCCGAACCGGGCGGCGAGGTCCGCCCAGTCCGTGCCGGGGCCGCCGGCCGGCATGCCCGAGCCGCAGGCGGCGACCAGTACCCGCTGGAACCGGCGGACCCGCGCGTACTGCTTCGGCCGGTACCCGACCTGGGCGGCGAACCGCCGGGTCAGCCGCTTCGAGGTCACGCCGAGCCGGTCGGCCAGCGCGGCGACCCGGATGCCCCGGTCGAGGGCGCGGGTGGCGTACCGGACCATCGGGTCGGCGTCGAGGGTCCGTACCGCCCGGGCCAGCAGTACGGACTGGACCGCCCGCAGTTGCTCCTCGGGAGTCGGGCAGTGCAACAGCCGCTCCCGCAACGTGGCGCCGTCCCGGCCCCACAACGCGTCCAGCGGTACGTGCTCGTCGAGGGTCGCCGTCGCCGGCGGCGTGAAGAACGGGTACCCGCCGCCCGGCCGGAAGCAGACGCCGATCACGGCACGCTGTTCGTCGGTGTCGATGCAGGTGGGCCGCGAACCGGGGCCGGCCAGGGTGGCGGCGGGCAGCCGGTGCGTGGTGCGGTACCCGTCGCCGTCGTAGTACCGCTGCTCGTCCTCGGCGAGGTTCACGGTGAGCTGCATGCGCCCGTTCGGCAGGGACAGTTCGCGCTGCGGGACGAGGTCGGCCGCGAACCAGTAGATCGAGGAGACGAACGGTGCGAGCGCCGGATCGGGCTCAACGGTCAGATATCGCACGACTCTCGCCGTCCCGGATGGGTGCCGAAAGGTCCGGAAGACCAGGGCAGTTCCGGCTGGACCGGACCCCGTCGAGCACACCGGCCGGTGGCCGGTGCACCGGGCCGGGGATGTGTCAGGACGGTACCCGGGTCGCCGGCACCCGGAAACGCTCGCTGTCGTCGACGAGCTCCAGATCGACCAGCGAGACGAGGTCCGCCACCTGCTCCACGGTGTCGCACAGGGCCACCTGGTGCCCCCGGTGGCAGACGCGCAGCAGCTCACCGTCGCCGTGGCCGTCAGGCCGGCTCCCGGTGATGTGTTCGACGGTCCAGCGACCGTCCCTGCTGCGGTACATGGCACCCACGGTAAGCCGAATTCCTGTCTGCGGCCTGAAAAAATGGCACGGTGTAACGCAACCAACCCTGTCGTAGTTACGCTCGCCACATTCGGCTGGTTACGCCGAGCCCACCGGCCAGCGGAATGCGCCCGTTTGGGGGATCCGGGACCTGTCCGTTCGGCGTAGCGGCGTCACATCCGCGTCGGCGGGGACGTGTTCACGGGGCGCACCGTCGTCGCCGGACCCGGGGTCGGCACGTTCCCTGTCGGGCGCCGAAACCGCTGGTACGAGCGCGGGTCGCGGAACGCCGGACCGCCGACCCGACGGGCACCGTCGCGTCGGGCCCGGCGTACCACGGAATTCCGCGCCGCCGTCGTCATCTGCTGCGGAACCCTGGCCGCAATCCCTTGTGGACAACGGAATGCGTCGCGCGGTATCGGCGGTCAACCGGCGACGCCCACCACGACGAACATGAACGCCATGCCGAGCACCGTCATCGCCAGCGTGAGTCGGCTCGGGTGTCGGCTGTGCGCCTCGGGCAGGATGTCGCCGGTCGCGATGTACAACAGGAAACCGGCGAAGAACCCGAGGTAGAGCCCGAGTGCGGATCTCGGTACGTGGATGAACAGCGTCGCCGTGGCGCCGAGCACCGGGGCCACCGCGTCGAGCGCGAGCAGGGTGAGCGCCCGGCGGCGGGCGTTGCCGTACAGCGTGGTGATCGTGAACGTGTTGAACCCGTCGGCGAAGTCGTGCGCGACCACCGCCAGCGCCACGGCCGCGCCGATGCCGGTGCCGGCCTGGAAGCCGAGCCCGATGCCCAGGCCGTCCATGAAGCTGTGCGCGATGAGCGCCGTCGCGGCGAGCAGGCCGACCGTCGGGTAGTGGTGCCCGTGCGTGTCGTACTCGTGCTCGTGCCCGCGGTGCAGTGCGGTACCGCGCTCGATGATGTGCAGGGCAAGGAATCCGGCCGCGAAGGTGATCATCACGGCCGGTACGCCGAGTACCGAGTAGGTGTTCTGTTCGAACATCTCGGGCAGCAGGTCGAAGGCGACGACGCCGAGCAGTACGCCCGCGGCGAGGCCGAGGATCAGGTGCAGCTTGTCCCTGGCGTGCAGGGCGACGATCCCGCCCACCAGGGTGGCGACGAGGGATGCGAGGGTGACAAGTACCGCCATGTCGGCAGTCTAATTGATTACGATTTTCAATATCAATGGGCCCTGGCCCAGGTCACACCCGGCACCCGGCCCACCCGCGGGCGGCACCGGCGCGCGGGTCCCAGGGG
>JBAUUM010000832.1:0-6806 GCA_049582705.1 Actinocatenispora sp. | reverse complement strand
GGCCGGCCGTCGGTCAACGCAGCTTGCAGACCGTCCTGATCGCGGCGGCCAGCTGCTCGGCGCCCGGCTGCAGCGCGGCGTCCAACGCCAGCGCGAACGGCAGTACCGCGCCGTCGGGTCGGGTGATCCGCCGCGGCGGCGCCACCAGGTCCATCTCCTCCGCCGCGGTGGCGACGATCTCCGCGCCGATGCCGCAGGACCGGTTGGAATCGTCGATCACCACCAGCCGACCCGTCCGGCCCACCGACGCGGCAAGGCCGGACCAGTCGAACGGGTACAGCGAGCGCGGATCGAACACCTCCACAGACGCCTCACCGGAGAGCTGTTCGGCCACCGCCAACGCGGTCTGCACGAGGTGCCCGACGGCCACGACCGTCACGTCGCTGCCCGCCCGGCAGACCCGGCCGACCCCGAGCGGCACCGGGGCCAACGTCTCGGCGTCGATGTCGCCGCGTACGGTCAGCGCCCCCGCCGGCGCGAAGACGACCACCGGATCGTCGTCGCGGATCGCAGAGGCGAACAGGCCGTACGCGTCCTCCGGGGTGGCCGGCACCACGGTCTTCACGCCGACGTGAGCGAACAGGCTGTACGGGTGGTCGGAGTGCTGGCCCGCCCAGCCGGTACGCGATCCCGAGCCGGGCACCAGGTAGGTGACCGGCACGGTGGCCTGCCCACCGCTCATCAGCCGGAACTTGTGTGCCTGGTTGGCGATCTGCTCGAAGACCAGGAACAGCAGCGACGGGATCTGGAACTCCAGCACCGGACGCTTCCCGACGAGCGCGGCGCCGGTCGCGATGCTGGTGAACGCCTGCTCCGACAGCGGCGTGTCCACCACCCGGTCCGGGCCGAAGCGCTTCTGCAGTCCAGTGGTCACGCCGGCTGCGCCGATGCCGATGTCCTCGCCGAACACGCACACGGCGGGATCCCGCTCCAGTTCGTCGGCGAGCGCGAGGTGCAGTGCCTTCAGGTACGACATGTTCGCCATGGCACTCCTCCTGTCAGCTGGAACCCGGTCGGGGCGCCCGCCCGGACGCGTACAGGAACTCCATCGCGTCGGCCGGGTCGGGCAGCGGTGCGGCACGGGCGAACGTGACCGCCTCGGCCAGTACGGCCTCCACCTCGGCGTCGACGTGGTCCCGTCGTTCCGGACTCAGCCGGTCACCCTGGATCCGTACCGGGTCCCGGGCGCGGCCGGCCGTCAGTTCATCCGGAGTGCGGTACCGGGGCCGGGTGCGGAACTCGACGGTGTGGTGGACGTCGAACCGGACGGTCCGGCACTCCAGCAGGGTCGGCCCGTCGCCGGCCCGCGCCCGCGCCACCGCCTCCTCGGTGGCGGCGTGCACCGCCTCGGCGTCCATGCCGTCCACTGTGGAGGCTGGGATGTCGAACGCGGCGGCACGGCCGGTGATGCTGCCCGCCACGCCCGCCGCGACCGGCAGGCTGATCGCGTAGCCGTTGTTCTCGCAGACGAACACGACCGGGGCCCGCCACAGGGCGGCCAGGTTGAACGACTCCAGCAGGACGCCCTGGCTGACCGCGCCGTCGCCGAAGAAGCTCCCCACGACCCTTCCCGGGTCCGACGAGCGGCCCGCCCACGCGGCGCCCACGGCGATCGGGGCACCGGCACCGACGATGCCGTTGGCGCCGAGGATCCCCAGGCTCAGGTCGGCGGCGTGCATGGAGCCGCCCCGGCCGTGATTGAGGCCCGTCGTACGGCCGAACAGCTCCGCCATCATCCTGGCCGGGTCGGCGCCCTTCGCCAGTACGTGCCCGTGCCCCCGGTGCGTGCTGGTGATCATGTCGTCGGTGCGCAGCGCACCGCAGACACCGGCGGCGATCGCCTCCTGGCCGAGGTACGGGTGGATCCCGCCGACGATCTCACCGGCGCGGACCAGTTCGATGGCCCGTTCCTCGAACCGCCGGATCAGCCGCACCGTGCGGTACAGGTCCTCCGTCGTGGTCATGTCGTTGCCCGGCTCGTCAGCCGGCCGAGTGCCACAGTACGGGGCAGAAGTCCGGGTCCGCGTAGTCCGGGCGACCGTCCGGGGTCCGCCGTACCAGGCTGTCGTGGTTGTAGGTCACGGCGCTGCCGTCCGACAGCCGGAACTCCCGGTACTGGTTGGCACCGTCCTGAAGGTGGAAGGAGATCGCCCGGCGTGGCCGGTCGCTGCGGTTCGCCCCGCTGCCGTGGTACGTGCGGCAGTGGTGGAAACTCAGGTGCCCCTTGGGGATCACCATGGGCACCTTGCGCACCTCGACGCCGTTGTGCCGGGCGTTCTCGGCGAGCAGCGTCTCCAGGTCGCCGCGGCTGCGCTCGGCGAAGTGCCGGGTCGTGGTGTCGTCGGCGCCGACCTCGGTCCACCGGTGGCTGCCGTCGACCATGGTGATGGTGCCCATCTGCTCCGGGCAGTCGTGGAACGGGATGAACGCGGTCAGCATCCGGTCCGACGTGCAGGACTGCCAGTAGTGCCGGTCGAAGTGCCAGGGCACCACGTTGCTCGGCTCGTCCGGCCGCGGCGGCTTGTAGATCAGCGTGGACTGGAAGACGCGGATCTCGTCCGCCCGCGCCAACCGGGCCGCGATGGCTCCGAGCGCCGGCTTGCCCAGGATCTTCGCGATCGCGTCGCTCTCGTAGTGGATGTAGTCGTTGTGCCGCTGCACCGGGCCGTGCTCCGGCTCCCAGTACGCGAGCCGGGCGGGCCGCGACGGCAGCCGACGGTTCCGTTCGCCCGCGTAGAAGCGTTCGCTCGCGGCCTCCAGCTCGTCGACCTCGTCGTCGGTGAAGACCTTGCGGGTCAGGTACCAGCCGTGCTCGGCGTACCCGTCGACCTCCTCGTCGGTGGGCAGCAGCGCACGCTCGACGTCGGTGATCTCGAACGGTGAGGTGGTGGTGTGCACAGGTGCCTCCGGAGTCGCGGCGGTCACGGGCGGATGGTCGCGGCGGCCGCCGTGCCGGATGTGAGGGAGTCCAGATCGGACAGTTCGCGTTCCTTGGCCTCGTACAGGGCCTTGATGTTGCCGCTGCCGAAGGTGAGCGCGCCGTGCCGGTCGATGACCTCGACGAAGTAGGTGCGCCGCGGATGGACCGACTCGGCGAAGATCTGGTACATCTGGCCCCAGAAGTCACGGTCGACCAGTACGCCCAGCTCGCGCAGCACCCCGGGGGTCACGTCGAGGTCGCCGATCCGCTCGGCCAGCACGTCGTAGTAGCTGCCCGGCGCGGCCAGGAACCGCACGCCGCGGCTGGCGAACGTGCTGACGGCGGTGACGATGTCGGCGGTCCGGAACGCGATGTGCTGGATCCCGGCGCCGCCGTGCCAGTCGAGGAAGTCGTCGATCTGACCGCGTCGCCGGGTCGGGTCCGGCTCGATCAACGTGAAGGTGATGTCCCGTGCGGGGCTCTGCACGACCTTCGACTCCATGCCCTGCCCGCCGACCTCCACATGCTCGCGGAACGTCTCGGTGAGGCCGAACACGGTCTGGTAGAAGCTGATCGTGTCGTCGAGCTGGCCGGCCGGTACACACCCGGCGAAGTGGTCGATGACCTCGAGGAGGTGGTCGGGTTCCGGGCCGGTGTCGGGTTCCGTCCGGATCCGGCCGGGCCAGAACTCGTCGCGGGCACCGGACCGCTGCACGATGCGGTGGGTGATGTCGCCGAAGCCGCCCAGTTCGGCGGTGGCGACCGTGCCGCCACCGGCGGCGCCGTGCCGGAGTACCGGCCCGGACGCGGTGGCGCCCCGGGCCAGCAGGGTGCGCAGCGCCTCGTCCGCGTCGTCGACGCCGAACGCGATGACCGCGACGCCGTCGCCGTGCCGCCGCGTGTACCGGGTGGCCGGATGCTCCTCGGTGAGCCCGACCGTGAGCAGCAGCCGGATCCCGCCGTGCGCGAGCAGCAGGGTCCGCTCGTCGTCGCGGGCACCCCGGCCGGCGGTGCGGAACCCGTAGCCGCCGGTCAGCTGCTCCGCCGCGCGGTCCAGGTCCTCCACGTAGAACTCGACGTGGTCGATTCCGCGCAGGTGCATCAGATCTCTCCTTCCGACCCGGCCAGCGGGGGGCTGGGCAGCGTGCGGCGCTGCCGGGTGCCGGCGGCACCGAGCACGAGGCTGATGTTGTGGCCGCCGAAGCCGAACGAGTTGGACAACGTGTACTCGACGTCCGCCCGGCGCGGCTCCTTGCGGATGTGGTCGACCGCGCAGGCCGGGTCCGGGTCGTCGAGGTTGTGGGTGGGTGGCAGCGCACCGGCGCCCATCGCCACGGCGCTCGCCGCGAGTTCGATGACGCCCGAGGCGCCGAGCATGTGCCCGGTCACCGCCTTGAACGAGCTGACCGGTGGACCGGCCTCGCCGAACACGTCCCGGATCGCGCGGGTCTCCGCCGCGTCACCCAGCTTCGTGCTCGTGCCGTGCGCGTTGAGGTAGCCGATCATGTCCCGGGTCAGGTCGGCGTCCCGGAGCGCCCGGCGCATCGCCTCCGCGGCCCCCTCGCCGTCCGCGCGCGGGATCGTCGTGTGGTGCGCGTCGGTCGTGGCACCCCAGCCGAGTACGTCGACGTAGCCGGCGGCGCCGCGGGCGTCCGCGTGTTCGGCGCGCTCGATCACCAGCACACCGGCGCCCTCGCTGAGTACCAGGCCGTTGCGGCGCCGGTCGAACGGGCGGCTCGCCTCGGCGGGTTCGTCCCAGCCGCGGGCCAGCGCCCGGGCGTTGCCGAAGGTGTCCGCGAGGGTCGGGAAGACCGGGGCCTCGGCGCAGCCGCAGACCACCACGTCGGCCTCGCCGGAGCGGATCAGCCGCACCGCCTCGGCGACCGACTGGGCACCGGCCGCGCAGGCGGTACCGATGCTGGACGAGTAGCCGCGGATGTTGTGCCGGATCGCGATCCGGGCGCTGGCCATGTTCGGCAGCATCCCGGGCAGCAAGTACGGGCTGACCCCGGCGCGGCCCCGTTCCACCCGGCGCTTCACCTGGGACTCCAGGGTCGCCAGGCCGCCGGTGCCGGAGACCACCACGGCCGTGCGGTACGGGTCGACGTCCGCGCCGACGGTGATGCCGGCGTCGGCCAGCGCGCTGTCCGCGGCCAGCATCGCCATCACCACGAAGCGGTCCACGACGGTGACCTCGGGCCCGTGCAGGACCAGGCTGGGGTCCAGCCCGTCCACGATCCCGGCCACCTCCAACGACTGCGCCGCCGGGTGGTCCTCGGGCGGCCTGCGCAGCCCGGACCGGCCGACGCACAGCGCGTCGAACACCGTGGCCAGGTCCTGCCCGATCGGGGTGACCAGGCCGATTCCGGTGATGACGGCACCGGTACGCCCGGCGCTCACGCCTGCACCACCAGCGCGTGTCCGGCGTGTTCCTCGCGCAGCACCCGTTTACGGATCTTGCCCGTCGCGCCGGTCGGCAGCCCGTCGGCGTCCACGACGACGATCTGGCGCACCGTGCCGGCGGTCGGTTCGCCGAGCGCGGCACGGATCTCCGCGCCCCGGTCCCGGGCCTGGTCGGCGTGCGGGGCGAGCAGCAGGTACACGTCGGTGACCACCGCGTCGCCCTCCCGGACCGGCATCACGGTGCAGTCCAGTACGTCCGGGCAGCCGGTGAGGATGCGCTCCTCGGACAGCGCCGTGTACACGGCACCCCCGGCGCCGACCGACACCGAGTCGGCACTGCGGTCGACGTGGTAGAAGTAGCCCTCCGCGTCCCGCCGTACCAGGTCACCGGTCAGGTAGTAGCCGGCGAGGCGGCTGCGGTAGGTGGTGACCGAGTCGTTCCAGTACCCCGGCGACAGGGACGGCGAGCGCACGCCCAGGTGGCCGATCTCGTCGGCCGGCAGCTCGTGACCGTCCAGGTCCAGCACCACCGCCTCGGCGAACCGGTGCGGTCGGCCGATGCACCGGCCGTACCGGTCGGTGTCCCGGCGGTGCGTCAGGTGGAACAGGGAGTGCCCCATCTCGGTGGAGCCGAGCCCGTCGATGAAGCTGGATCCGGCCACGTGCACCACGCCGTCGCGGGTGAACTGGTCGTGCCCGCCCACCTCGACCAGGTGCCGGATGTGCGGTTCGTGCGCGCAGTCGCCGGTGTTGAACCAGATCCGTACCGACGACAGGTCGCGGCCGGTCAGCTCGACGCGGGCCAGTTCCGCCCAGGTGACGGCGAAACCGAGCACCCCGGCCGGCCGGTAGCGTTCGATCGCCTCGAGCACCGCGCCACCGCGCTGGGTGGACAGCGCCAGGAAGTCGCTGCGGTTGCAGAGGGCCTGGTTGACCGCGAGGATCGTGGCCGTGTGCGCCGCGGGCAGCGCGCTCAGTACCCGCTCGGTGCCCTGGGCCCGGGGCATGTTCAGGCGCAGGTGCCGGGTCGCGGCGAACAGGCTGGCGTGCGACGACACGATCGCCTTCGGCAGTCCGGTGGTACCGGACGAGTGCGTGATGGCGATCGGATCGTCACCGTGGTGCCGGTAGTGCGGCGGCGCGTCGGCCGGGTCCGCGCCGCCCAGCTCGGCGACGTCGGCCAGCGGTGCGCAGCCGCAGTCGTGCCCGGCGAGCGCGTCGCGGTGCGCCTGGTCGGTCAGCACGCCCACGGCCCGCAGCCGGCGGATGTACTCGGCGGCGATGTCGCCGGAGAGATTTCCGTTGACCAGAGCCGGGATCGCCCCGAGTCGGGTCAGCGCGAGGAACGCGAGGATCTGGTCCGCCGCGGCGGTGGTGTACACGGCGACCGGGTCGCGGGGGCGTACGCCGAGCGCGTGCAGGGCGGCGGCGCGCGCGGCGACCCGGTCGGCCAGCCCGCCCAGCGTCATCGGCGTCTCGGCGC
>JBAUUM010000831.1:0-33196 GCA_049582705.1 Actinocatenispora sp. | reverse complement strand
CACCAGGGGCCGCGCGCAGTCGGCACCGGCGCGCGAGACGGCGCGCGCGGCCACCGTGCCGGCCAACAGCGCGTCCGTCCCGGTCGCCAGGTGCGGCCCGTGCTGCTCGGTCGCCCCCACCGGCAGCACCACCAGCGCCTCGGGCAGCAGCCCGCGCAGCTCCTCCCGGGTCGCCTCGTCCCACCGCACCACGCTCATCACCGCTCCTTCCCACGCCGCGATCGCCGAACCCGCCCCACCCAAGCAACCCGCGCAATTCGCGTCATACGACCGGCACCGCCCCACCGGTGCGCAACGACTCCTCGATCGCGGCGACCACCTGCACCGAGTGCAGCGCCTCCACGGCACCGACCTCACACGGGAACGTGCCCAGCGCCGCGCCCACGAAGTGCCCGACCTCGTTGGCCAGCGCACCGGACGGCCCGGCTCCCCCGTCCTGCTGCCAGCGCAGTACGTCCGGGTGCTCCCAACCGTCGTCGTCGAGCACCCGCAGCCCTTCGTCCAGCCCGTGCACCTCGACCGACCCGCGTGAGCCGACCACCTCCAACCGGCAGTCGATGCCGGAACGCAGATGCTCGGGCAGCACCCACGAGCTCTCCAGCAGCAGCGGCACCCCACCCTCCAGGGTCAGCAGTGCCCCCAGCGCGTCCAGGTGCCCGTTGCCGCCGAGGCGCCGGTCGGTGCCGCGTGCGGTGACCTCCACGACCCGCAGCCCGGTGATCCAGGTGGCCACGTCCACGTCGTGTACGGACACGTGCCACGGCAGCGACGTACTCGTCCCGTACCGCACGGCGGCGCCGAACGCGCTGTTGCGCCGCGCGTAGCACAGCGCCACCTCGCCGACCCGGCCGGAGCGTACGGTGGCGTGCGCCTGGCGGTACCGCGGCTCGAACCGCAGCGTCTGCCCCACCATCACCACCGCACCGCTGCCGGCCGCCGCGTCGACGATGGCGCGGGCGTCGGCCACGGTGGTCGCGAGCGGCTTCTCCACCAGTACGTGCAGCCCGCCCTCGATCGCGTCCACCGCCACGGCGCGGTGCGCGTTGTCGGGCAGGGCCACGACGACCGCATCGGCGTCCACTGTGGAGAGTGACGCGACGGCGGGGACGGAGAACTCGGCGCGGAACGCCTCCCGTGCCGGCTCGGACAGATCGACCCCGGCGACGAGTTCGGCGGCGGGATGCGCCGCGAGCACGGCGGCGTGCCGGCGGCCCATCAGCCCCAGCCCGATCACGGCGACACGCAGCGGTCTCATCGGCGTCCTCCGGTGAACACGGCACGGTTCGGGATCACGCTGGCGCCCAGCAGGTCCACCGCACGCCGTACGTCGTCGCCACCGCCGCGTACTTTGACCTCGCCGTGCCCGGGGAACAGCCCGTCGATCGGCTGTTCGGCCAGCGCCGGCAGGTGCCGCCGGTACGCGCCGGCGTCCGACCCGTCCAGGTTGAGCACGCTGACCAGCCCGCCGGCGAACACGGTGTCCCCGGTGAGCGCGGCGACGTAGCCGTCCCAGCCGGCCAGCCACACGACGCTGCCGGCGGTGTGTCCCGGTACGACGAGCGCGGTGACGCTCAGCCCGTCGAAGGACAACTGCTGCCGGTCGGTCACCGGCACACCTGCGGCACACGGCCGGTAGGTGTAGTCGGCGGGGTAGGTGCCGGTGCGAACCGCGGCGTCGATGCCCAGCGCGGTCCGGTCACCGCGGGCCAGCAGGTCCAGCTCGGCCGCGGAACCGTACACCGGCGCTCCGGTCAGCTCGGCGATCTCCGCGGCGCCGCCGGCATGGTCGGCGTGCGCGTGCGTGACGAGCACCGCGTCCACGGCCGTCACCCCGGCGGCGGCCACGTTGGCGAGGATGCGACCGGTGTCCCGGCCGGCGCCGGTGTCGACGAGCACCCCGCGCCCCGCGCCGGTACGCAGCAGGTAGACGTGGCCGTCGAGGGCGTCGCTGAGGCCGAACCCGCCGCCACCCACCAGAGCCAGCCGTTCGCCGATGCCGACCACGTCGCCGCTCATCCCTTCACCGCCCCACCGGTCAGCCCACCGACCAGCCGGCGCTGCATCAGCGCGAAGAACACCAACGGCGGCACCGCGAACAGCACCGCCGCGGCCAGCATGCTCGACCAGTGCGTCACGTACTGACCCTGGAAGGAGTTCAGGCCCACCGACAGCACCCAGTTGTCGTCGGAGGAGACGAGGGTGCGGGCGAAGAAGAACTCGCCCCAGGTGACCAGGAAGCAGAACACCGCCACCGCAACGATGCCCGGCACCGCGAGCGGAACGGTGATGTGCACGAAGGCGCGGGGCCGGCTGCACCCGTCGACCATCGCCGCCTCCTCCAGGTCGACGGGGATGCTGTCGATGAAGCCCTTGATCATCCACACGGCGAGCGGTACGGAGAACGCGGTGTCGGCCAGCAGCAGTCCCCACAGCGTGTCGAGCAGGCCGGTGCGGGCGAAGATGATGAACATCGGCACCACCAGCAGCGTCGCCGGGATCATCTGGGTGACCAGGACGAACCCGCCGAACGCCCGGTTGATCCGGGTGCGGAACCGCGACACCGACAGCCCCGCCGGGATCGACACCAGCAGCGACAGCACCGTCGCGCCGACCGTGACGAACAGTGTGTTGAGCGTCCAGTGCAGCAAGGGCCAGTCGCGTACCGCCCGCAGGTAGCTCTCGACGCCGAGCTGCTGCGGCAGCAGGTGCGGCGGCCAGCTGAACTGTGAACCCTTGCCCAGCGAGGACACCAGCATCCAGTAGATCGGGAAGGCGCTGACGACCACGAGGATCGCGACCAGCCCGAGGGCGACGGCGAGTCTGCGCAGTGCGGTGGCGAGTCTCATCTGGTCTCCCTCAGGTCTTCGGCAGCACGCGGGAGGCGATCGTGAAGTAGAGCATCGCAAAGCCGGCGGCGAGGATGAGCACCGTCGTACCGACCGCGGAGGCGTAGCCGAGCTCGTGGTACTTGAACGCCTCCAGGTAGGTCTGCAACGGCAGCGTCTCCGTCGCGCGCCCCGGCCCACCGCCGGTCATCACGTAGATGATGGTGACCACGCGGGTGAAACCCAGCAGTACCAGCAGCAGCACCAACACCAGGTTCACCGGCGCCAGGCCCGGCAGCGTCACGTAACGGAACTGCTGCCAGCGCGACGCGCCGTCCATCCGGGCCGCCTCGTACAGCTCGTCGCCGATGCCCTGCAGCCCGGCGAGCAGCATCGTGGTCGCCACCGGGTACAGCACCCACACGCTGACCACGACCACCGCAACGAACGCGAGCTGCCCGTCCTCCAGCCACTTCAGGTGCCCGTCGCCGATACCGACCTTCTGCAGCAGGTAGTTCACGACCCCGTAGTTGCTGTCGAACATCCACACCCACACCAGTACGGCCACCACCTGCGGCACCGCCCACGGCAGGATCGCGACGGTACGGGCCGCGCCCCGGCCGGGGAACTTCGGCCGCAGCAGCAGCGCGGTGACCAGACCGAGGGCGTACGCACCGACCAGTACGCACAGCGTGTACGCACCGGTGATGAGCAGCGCGTGCCAGAACGCCGGGTCGCCCATCAGCCGGGTGTAGTTGTCCAGGCCGATGAACTTCTGGTCGGCCAGGTTGAGGATGTTCAGCGAGAACAGGCTCGACCACAGCGCGATGCACATCGGTACGACGAGCACCAGTCCCAGCAGCAGCGCGGCCGGCAGCACCAGCAGGACCGGCAGCGCGCCGTGCCCCCGGCTCCGGCGCCGGGGCCTCTCGCGCGCCGGCGCCCGCTGCGTCGTCCGCTGTTCGGCTGTCATGTCGGCCATCAGCTACCCGGGTGGATGTCGTTGGTCTGTTCCCACTTCTCCAGCTTCTGCTGCAACTCCTTCAGATCCCTGGTCGCGTCGCCCTTGCCGTTCCAGATCGGGATCAGCGAGTCGATGACCTGCTTCTGCCACTCGGTGGCCTTCGCGGCGATCTTCGGGGTGGGCGGCGCGTAGCCGAACCCGGTCTGGTACTTCGCCGCGGTCTTCATCAGGTTGCCGACCCACGGGTTGTCGTCCAGGAACTTCTGCGACGGCTGCACCTGCTGCCCCGCGAGCTGCGAGGTCTGCTCGACCCAGCGCCGCTGCCACGACTCCTGGTTGATCATCTCCAGGTACTTCCACACGTCCGCGTTGCGCTGGTTTCCCTTGAGCATCACGAAGAACGCGCCGCCGGTGATCGCCGCGTGCGTCGGGGTCGGCGAGTCGACCATGGTGATGTCCGGGTACAAGGACGGGTTCTCGGCCCGTACGAACGAGGGCAGGAAGGGCCCGTCGATCATGAACGCGACCTTGCCGTCCTTGAACAGGGCCCGCGCGTCGACGACCTTCATGCCGGTCGGTACGGCCCCGCTGCGGGCGAACTTCACCATCCAGTTGATCGCCTCGACGGTCTTCGGCGCGTCCGCGGTCGGCATGGCGTTCTTGTCGGCCCAGTCGGAGCCGAACCCGAGTACCCACTGCATCGAGGACACGTAGCAGTTCTGGTAGTCGGCGCTGGCCATCGGCCAGGTGAAGCCCCAGGCGCCGGTACGCGCCTTGACCTGCTTGACCGCCCCGTACAGCTCCTCGATGGTGGTCGGGATCTTCTCGATGCCGGCCTTCTTCATCAGCTTCTGGTTGACCACCAGAGACTGCGGCGAGGCGGTGCACACCACGCCGTAGGTCTTTCCGTGCCGCTTGGCGACCTGGTAGATCGGCAGTTCCCTGCTCGCCCAGTCCTTGCCGGCCAGCTGGTCGTCGAGCGGTTCGAGCAGCTCGTTGTCCATCAACGCGAACATGTCGTTGGTGAACACCGGCAGGATGTCGGGTCGGCGGCCACCGGCGATGTCGGTGGTGATCTGGTCCGCGTAGCTGTTCGGCGCGATCGGCACCTTCTTGACATCCAGCCCGCTCTGCTTGGTGAACGCCTGGACGCTGGCGTTCCAGTACTTGTTCACCCCCGCGTCGGTCCACATCCAGGACGGGTAGCGCAGCGGCCCGGAGCCACCGCCGCTGCCCTTCGAGCCGCCCGAACAGGCGGCCAGCCCGGGGATCCCGGCCAGGGCCCCGAGACCGAGCCCCGCCCGCAGCAGCGATCGGCGATCTACGTTCGACATGGGAGGTCCGCCCTTCGGTCAACGAACGAGGGAGAGGTTGTTGGACAGCACGAGTCCCGCGCAGCCCATCAGTACGGCGTCGGCGTGCGGGTCGGCGAGTACGACCCGGGGTCCTTCGCCGTGCCAGCGCGGCGATTCGTCGCGCAGGTGACGCTGCAGGTCGTCGCGCAGCGCCTCGCCGCCGGCGACCGCGTCGCCGTGCAGGATGAACACGCCGGGCCCGAGGATCTGCTCGATGTTGCCCAGCCCCAGCGCCAGGTTCAGTGCGTACTCGTCGAGCAGCGCGTCGGCGGCCGGGTCGTCGACCCGTGCCCCGGCGAGCCTGGCGACGGTGGTACGGCGGGCACCGCGGATGCCGAGTTCCTCGGCGCGGCGGCGCAGCCATCGGTTGGTGGTGAGGGTCTTCCAGCAGCCACGGTTGCCGCAGGTGCAACGCTCGCCGTCCTTGGCGACGGTCATGTGCGCACCGCTCGCGCTGCCCGGCCGGCTGACCACCGCGCCCTGGTGCACCAGCCCGACACCGACGGAGTCACCGGTGGACACCGAGGCGAACGAGTCCAGTGACCGGCCGCTGCCGAACCACCGGTCGCCCAGGGCCTGCACCCGGGCGTGGTGTTCGACGAACACCGGCACGTCGAGCAGCTGACCGATCCGCTCGGCCATCGGGTGGTCACGCAGTGCCGGCATGGCGTTGACCTCGACGACGGTGCCGGTGCCGGTGTCCACCAGACCTGCCGCGGCCACCCCCACGCCGAGCAGGGACTCGCCGGTGAGACATTCCTCGACGACCACGGCCAGCGCGGCGTCGAACGCTTCCCGGTCCCTGGCCAGGGCGGCGGACTGCCGGGTGGCCCGGCGCAGTACGTCGCCGCTGACCGCCAGCAGCGCCGCGGTGATCTGGCCGGGCAGGATCTCCACCGCGGCCAGGCGCGTGCCGTGTTCGGAGAACCAGATCGGCCGCGCGGGTTTGCCGCCGGCCCGGGTCGACCGGCCCTCCGCGCTCTCGCTGAGCGCACCGCTGTCCAGCAGCGGCTGGACGATCGTACCGATGGTCGCCCGGGACACGCCGAACAGCCGCGCCAGGTGCGCCCGACTCAACGGGCCCTGACTGTGCAGCAGTTCGAGCAGCCGCAGCCGGTTGACCGCACCCGTACCGGACGGGGAGAGCAACGTGCTGCGCGTGCCGTCGGCCATCCGTACCTCCGCTCGACATGGGTATGTTAGTAGTAACTTCTCGCATACCATAGACTGCGCTCGCCTAACGTTGTCAACCGAAGGGCTGGACACAGATGCTGGTGACCGACGTCGAGACCTACGTCGTCAACGTCCCGCTGCGGAACCCGTTCGCCAGTTCCTTCGAGACGAAGACCGGCAACACCCGCACGTTCGTACGCCTGCGCACCGACGACGGCCTGGAAGGCTGGGGCGAGACCATGCACGGCCGGCCCGTCGCCGCGCTGGTGCGCCGGATGGCTCCCGAGGTGCTCGGGCACAGCCCGTTCGAGCTGGAATCGCTGCACCGTCGCACCCACATGGTGCCGTTCTTCCACGGCTATCTCGGCTACGCCGCGATCGCCGCACTCGACGTCGCCTGCTGGGACCTGATCGGCAAGGCCACCGACCGGAGCCTGGTCGACCTGCTCGGCGGCCGGTTCCGCGACACGGTACCGATCACCGCACTGATCACCCGCGCCGACGGCGGCGACGCGACACCCGCGCAACTGCCCGAGGCGATCGCGCGGTACGCGGCGCAGGTCGTCGGGGCCGGCGGATTCTCCGCGGTGAAGCTGAAGGGCACCGGCGACATCCGCGGCGACGTACGCATCCTGCGGGCGCTGCGCGAGGCGCTCCCCGGCACCGCGCTGCGCGTCGACCCGAACGCCGCCTGGTCGGTACAGGACACCGTCAGCGCGGCGGCGGCCATCGAGTCGCTGGACCTGGAGTACCTCGAAGACCCGTGCGAGGGCATCGAGGGCATGGCCGCCGTGCGCCAGCGCGTACGGGTCCCGTTGTGCACCAACATGTGTCTGGTGCGCTTCGAGGACTTCGCGCCCGCCGTACGGGCCGGCGCCGTGGACATCATCCACGGCGACGTGTTCAAGTGGGGCGGCATCGCGGCGACCAAGGCGCTCGCCACGCACTGTGAGACGTTCTCGCTCGGCATGAACATGCACTCCGGCGGCGAACTCGGCCTGTCCACCGCCGCGCATCTCGCCGTCGTGGGCAGCACCCCGATCCTCGACCGCGCCATCGACAGCATGTACTACCTGCACAGTGACGACATCATCGACACACCGCTACCGGTCGACGGCGGCAGCATCCCCGTACCCGACGGTCCCGGCCTGGGCGTCACCGTCGATACGGACAAGCTGGCACACTACGTCGAGCTGAACGAACGCGAGGGCGACATCGGCCTGTGACCGCACCCGGATCCGGGTGGCACCAGGGCATCGCCGAGCGGTTCGGGCGCGCCGTCCGAATGGTGGACGTCGGATCCCGTCCACCCCTGCCTGTGCGACGATGGCCCGCATGAAGATCGGAGTGATCGGTACCGGACAGTTCGCCCGCAGCTTCCTCGCGTTGTGGCAGCTGCATCCCGACGTCGAAGCGGTCTACGCCTGCGACATCGTCCCCGAACGGGCCATCGAGCACCAGGAGAAGTACGACCTGGCCGGCACGTTCACCGACGTCGAGGAGATGCTGGCCTCCGATGTGGACTCGGTGGCGGTGATGACCCAGCGTTGGACGCACGGCCCACTGGTGCTGCAGGCGCTGGAGGCGGGCAAGCACGTCTACTGCGCGGTGCCGATGGCGATCACCGTCGACGAGATCAAGGCGATCATCGACAAGGTCACCGAGACCGGCCTGATCTACATGATGGGCGAGACCAGCTACTACAACCCCGCCGTCGTCTGGGCCCGCGGCAAGATCGCCGAAGGCGCGCTCGGGCGGGTCTTCTACGCCGAGGGCGACTACGTCCACGACATGGACAACGGCTTCTACGCCGCCTACCAGTACAGCGGCGGCGAGGACTGGAAGAGGACCGCCAGCTACCCGCCCATGCTGTACCCGACGCACGCCGTCGGCGGGGTCCTCGGCGCGCTGCCCACCCACGCGACCAGCGTCAGCTGCATCGGCATCCCCGACGACCGCGGCGACGGTGTCTTCGACAAGGACGTGTCGTTGTGGGGCAACGACTTCTCCAACATGAGCGCGCTGTTCCATCTCGCCGACGGCGGCGTGATGCGCACCAACGAGTTCCGCCGGGTCGGGTACTGGCGGGGGCACGAGTCCCGGTTCCGGTTCTACGGCACCGAATCGGTGATGGAGCAGACCGGCCAGGGCGCCACCTGGAGCATCAAGACCGAGGGCGAGAACTACCGCAAGGGCGACACCCTCGACATCAGCGACCTCTTCTACACCCGCGAGCGTCAGGTACCGCAGGACTTCGGTGACGTCGATCCGGCGCTGATGCAGAGCTTCGCCTCCGGCACCGCCACGGTGCAGGACCGCAGCCGGCTGCCTCAGGAGTTCGAGGGCGCGCACAACGGGCACGAGGGCTCCCACCACTTCCTGGCCGACGACTTCGTCCGGGCGGTGACGACCAGGACCCAGCCCCCGGTGAACGCCTGGAAGGCAGCCCGCTTCACGCTGCCGGGCGTGGTCGCGTACGAGTCGGCCCGCCAGGACGGCGCCCGGTTGCCGATCCCGGACTTCGGGGACGGCCCGGAGAACCCCGCCTGGTGAACCCGGCGGTCGTACGAGGGTCGCCGATCCGCCAGGGGGACGGCGTCACGCTCGTCCCCGTCCCCGTGGACGGGGTCCCTACGGTAGGCGGCTCCGCAGCGGCGTAGGCACTGGCTCCACACGCCAAGCCCGGTCAGGACCAGAGGGCAGCCGACAGCAGCGTGGTCTTCTCGATCGGCGGCAATCCATCGTCGAGGCCACGCAACCGCGCGTAGATGTCGCGCATCGTCGGCTTGTCCGCGATGAATTTTCCACCCGCAGCACGTTCGAGAACGGTCAGCGTGCTTGCCAACCTGATCGCCCCTACTGCACGACCGCTGGCCTGGAGGCGCTGCAGTCTTCTGATCTCGGATGACGCGATACGTGCCCCCCATCCGTCATCGATGAGCACAGTGACCGTCTCGCCGGCTTCAGCGGCGACAACGGCATGCGCGACGACCATTGTCTCGCCCAGGTCTTTCGAGTGCTTCATCCGCTCACCCATCGGCTGCTGGGCGATGCGGTGGACGGCGGCTGCAAGCTCAGGCGTCGTATCGTCGGAAAGTATCCGCATCCAGTTGGGCGTCAGCCTCCGCCAGACCCTCTCGGCAGCCCGGAAGCGTGGGTCCTTCCGTGCCTTGCGCAGCACCTCGCCCTGCACAGCTTCCGGAGCACTGAGCCGGCCCAGGACGCTGATGAGCAGACCTTCCTTGTTGATGGACAGGAAGTTCAGGCCGGGACCTGCATCGATGATGGGCCAGTCGCTCATCTGCGTAGCGGGCTCTCGTCCGGGCCGTCGATGTCCTGCTCTTCTGCGTTGAGATCCTCATCCAGGGCCGCCAGGTCCACGTCTACGTCTGGTAGATCGCTCGGATCGGCCCATGCGACAGGCTGGTCTGTGGGCTCGATGCCGGCGTCTCGTAGTTCTGCCTCAACCACTTCCAGGGCAATGCCTCGCAGCGTGGCGATGGCTTGCGCGGGCAGCACACCTTCGACGTAGCCGGTGATCGCGCGGGCGAGCAACCGTTGTGGCGCCCTCCGCCGATCCGAATCGGCCCGCAGGGCTTGGTATTGGTCGCTCCAGCCGAACCGGGAAGCAAGCCGCGGCGCGGACAGCGCCATCCACTCCTGCTTTCTCGCGACATCGATGTAGCCGGCCTGGTGGAGAGCGATGGCGGCGATGGCAGGCGACACCAGGAACCCTTGCACCACCGCAGACAGCGTCGACAGGACAGCCGATCCGCGGCCGCCGAGAAATTCCCGTACACCGTCGACGGGGACGAGCAGATGACGGGCGAACGAATCGGCCCGAATCTCCTCAGGGGTTCGATCACTCCAGTCGTCCACGTCATTGTCAGCCCAGTCCTCGAACAGCACGTGGCCGAGTTCGTGGGCGAGCGTGCTGCGCTGCCGCATGGGGTTGCGGGTGCGCGCGACCCCGACGAAAACGGCGTTGCGTCGCGGGTCGCGCATGGTCAGCCCGTGCTCGTCCGGGCCTACGTCGAGCACGGCCACGTCGATCCCGGCCGCCTGTTCGATGACCGCCACCAGGTCACCCAGCGGTTGCACACCCAGGTGGTGTTCCCGGCGAAACTGTGTGGCTGCAGCTTGCCCTTCAGCCTCAGCGTTCACGCTCAGCTACCCCTGCTTCAGACCGTGGCGGGAATGGCGTGATCGTCCAGGTACTCATCCAGCTCCAGGAAGTGCAGCAACGCCTCGCGCATGCCGTCCATGGGCGCGCCGTCAGTGGCCCGGGCCGCGCACTGCACCCGGCTGGCCACCGCCCCCGAGCCGGTCAGTTGAGCGACCGTGTGCCCGGTCACCCACGCGATCGCCACGACCTCCGGCATCTTCGCCACCCGATCCCCCGAGGCGATCCGCGACAGGGTGGACTGCGAAATTCCGGTGGCGTCCGCCAGAGCACGCTGACTGAGACCCGCAGCCACGCGGGCACGCTCGATCAGCACCCCAACGTCACACGGCGTCATGCCCACCCCTTCTCTGAATCAAGCTGGAGATACTTGATTCAGTATATGCGGCGGCGCACAGCACGCCCAGCGAGGCGGGGTGTTTCAAGCGCCTTGGTGACAATGACCCAGAAATAGACATAGCAACATGAATCGCCCACTACGCTGGAGCGCGTGCGGCACGCGCCGTCGTGGGGAAGCCAAGCAGCGCCTGGAGACGGCGGCGTGCCGGGTAGCCGGCGTCTCCGCGTGGAGCGCGGGACCGGTTCAGCCGTGCGTGCTCGGGGGCACCTCGCGCA
The DNA here is from genome assembly GCA_049582705.1 of Actinocatenispora sp. Lineage (GTDB taxonomy): Bacteria > Actinomycetota > Actinomycetes > Mycobacteriales > Micromonosporaceae > Actinocatenispora. Next base: position 22,081 of record JBAUUM010000831.1, on the reverse strand, counting down.
CCATCACGCAGTTGCCCTGGCCCTTGGGCCGGTCGTAGGTGAAGCCCTCGCGCTCGTACATCGTGCGGGTGCCGTTGTAGAGGAACGACGAGTTCTTCTTCCGGACCCCGCCGGTGTCGTGCGGGTAGCCCTCGACCAGGCCGCCACCGGCCCGCGCGATCAGGTCGACGGCGCCGCGCAGGGCGATCGCCGCCAGGCCCTGACCACGGTAGCCGCGCTCGACCAGGATGCAGGTGACCCGGTAATCGGGCAGTCGCTCGGCGGTGGCCAGGTACTCCTTGCGGTGATGGATGCCGGGCAGTTCCTCGGGTGACCCGTACTCCGCCCAGGCGACGGCCCGGTCGCCGTCGTAGACCAGCGCCGCGTGCGCGATCCCGTCGGCCACCAGGCGTTGCTTGAGCGCCCGGTTCCCCTCGGCGCTCTGGCCCTTCTCCGCGCAGTCGGGGTGGAAGTGCGTGCACCAGCAGCTGGCGAACATGCCCTTGTTCCGCTCGACGAGAGCGGCGAAGTCGTCGAACGTCGCCGGCGTGAGCGCCGTGATCGTGAAGTCGGGCACGCGTGGAACGTACTCCGGATTGCGGACGTTCTGCGTCCGGTACCACGCGCCGCCAGGGCAGCGTACCTCGCCGCCACGGACGAGACTCAGCGCGAGGTGAGCTGGACGTCCCGGTCCGGTTGCGCGACGTGACAGGCGGCCTCGTGGCCGCCGTCGCCCATCGGGCGCAGCTCGGGTGTGACCTCGTGGCACTCGGCCACGGCCAGCGGGCAACGGTCCCGGAAGCGGCACCCGGGCTGTGGGTCGATCACCTTGGGCGGCTCGCCCGCCGCGGCCTGTTCGTCGATGTCGAGCGGTGCGCGCGGGTCGGGTACCGCGCCGAGCAGCAGCTCGGTGTACGGATGCCTGGGCGAGGCCAGCACCGACTCGGTCGGCCCGGACTCGGCCACCCGGCCCGCGTACATGATGACCAGCCGGTCGGCGACGTATCGGGCACTGGCGATGTCGTGGGTGATGTACAGGAACGACACGCCCTCGGCCGAGCGGAGCTCGGCCATCAGGTTGAGCAGGCCGATGCGGATCGACACGTCGAGCATCGACACCGGCTCGTCGGCCAGGATCAGCCGTGGCTTGTGTGCCAGCGCCTGCGCGAACCCGATGCGTTGCCGCTGGCCGCCGGACAGCTCGTACGGGTAGCGCTGCAGGACCTCGTTCGCCGGCCGCAGCCCCACCTCCTCGACCAGCCGCTCCGCCTCCGCCTGCCGCTGCGCGCCGGACAGCTCGGGACGGTGCAGCGCGAGGCTGCGCATGATGCCGTGCGCGACCCGGAACGCGGGGTTCAGCGAGCTGAACGGGTCCTGGAACACCATCGGGACCTCGGACCGGTACGCCAGCAGCTCCCGACGGGAACGCATGCGCGACACCGCGCGTCCGCGGAAATAGACGTCGCCGCTGGTCGGCGTGTACACCCGCGCGATCAACCGCGCGACGGTGCTCTTGCCGCTGCCGCTCTCCCCGGCGAGCGCGACGATCTCCCGCTCGCCGATGGTGAGGTCGACGTCGTCGACGGCGTGCAGGGAACGCCGCGAGAAGCCACGGCCGACGCGGAAGTGCCGGCTGAGGCCCCGGGTCTGCAGGAGCGGCGCGTCCGGACCCGTGCCGGCCGGGCCCGCGCTCTCCGGGCATGAGTCGTCCGCGTTCGTGCCGCTCGGGTCCGTGCCGGCCCGGTTCGCCGCGGCGGCCGGCGTGGGCTCACTCATGTGCCGCCTCCTCGTGCCTGCCGGCCGGCGTCCGTTCGGGCGTCGGCTGCTCGGGTGGCGCGTGCAGCAGGCACCGCGCGTGCGCGCCGTCCACCGCATACAGTTCGGGCGCGACGGACCGGCAGGCGTCGAACACCTCGGGGCAGCGCGGGTGGAACCGGCAGCCGGCCGGCGGAGCGGCCAGGTCCGGCGGACTGCCCGGAATCCCGGTCAACGGCACCTTGGGGCCACGGATGGACGGAAACGACTCCAGCAGGCCCTTGCTGTACGGATGTGCCGGCTGGTCGAAGACGCTCCTGGTGCCGCCGACCTCGACGACCTGCCCGGCGTACATGACCAGAAGGGTGTCGGAGAAGTGGCTGACCAGCGACATGTCGTGGGTGACGAACACGACGGCGAACCCCAGCTCCCGCTGCAGCTGCTTGACCCGCAGCATCAGCGACCGCTGCGCGACGACGTCGAGCGCGGAGGTCGGCTCGTCCATGATGACCAGATCGGGGGTGAACAGCAGCGCCATCGCGATCATGGTCCGCTGCCGCATCCCGCCACTCAGCTGGTGCGGGAAGCTGCCCAGGTGCACCGGGTCGATGCCGACGAGCCGGAGCACCTCCGCGGGCCGGTCCTCGTCGACGGGTTCGTCGTGCGCGGCGATCGCGTCGCGGAACTGGCTGCCGATCGTCTTGACCGGGTTCAGCGCGTTCATCGCGCTCTGCATGACCACGGAGAAGTCGCGCCAGCGCATCGCCGACAGCGCGCGCTCGTTCATGGTGACCAGGTCGCGGCCGTGGAAACGCACGCTGCCGCCGGTGATCGCGGCGGGAGCCACGAGCAATTGCGCGATGGCGAACAGCAGCGTCGACTTGCCGCAGCCGGACTCCCCCACGATGCCGACGAACTCGCCCGCTGCGACGTCGAGGTCGACCGCGTCCACGGCGACGACCGAACCGCTGTCGGTCGCGTAGTCAACGGTGAGGTCGCGCACCTCAAGGACGGGTTGGGACACGTCGCCTCCGAACCGGTCGTAGCGCGGGGTTGCTGATCTCGTCGAACGCGTAGTTGAGCAGCGCGAAGGAGACGCCGAGCAGGGCGACCGCAAGGCCCGGCGACAGTGCCCACGCCGGCAGTCCGTTCATCAACGCGCCCTGGTTCTGCGCCCAGTACAGCATCGTGCCCCAGCTCAGCGAGTTCGAGTCGCCGAGGCCGAGGAACTGCAGGCCGGCCGCGGTCAGCACGGAGTACAGGGCGGCGCCGAGGAAGTTGGCGAGGATGAGCGAGGTCATCGTCGGCAGCACCTCGACGACGATGATGTACGACGCGCGCTCGCCCCGGACGCGCGCCGATTCGAGGAACTCTCGGTTGCGCAACGACATCGCCTGGGCGCGCATCTGCCGTGCACCGTACGACCAGCCGGTGACGATGAGGACCGCGACCACGACCAGCAAGTTGCCCTTGCCGGCGTAGGTGGCCAGCACGATGATGAGCGGGAACGCGGGCAGCACCAGGAACACGTCGGTGATCAGCGAGAGGGTGTCGTCGGCGAGACCGCCGAGGTAGGCGGCGGAGACGCCGACCAGTACCGACAGCACCGACGCGCCGAGCCCGGCGATGAGCGCGATGGCCAGGGTCTCGCGGGTGCTGTAGATCAGTTCGGCGTACACGTCCTGGCCGAGCCCGGTGGTGCCGAGCCAGTGCGCGGCCGACGGGTGTAGCAGCGGCGAGTTCCCCACCGCGCGCGGGTCGCCGTGCTGCCACGGTACGAACAGCCGCGGGAACGCGGCGGCCAGCGCGAACAGCAGCAGCAGGGCCGCGCCGACGACCGCCTTGCGGTTGCGCAGGATCGCGCGCAGCACCCCACGGCGTACCCGTCGCTGACCTCCGGTCGCGGTCGCACCGGCCACTACTGTCGTCACGTCGTTGTCCTCCTACGCCTTTCGCGCCCGCGGGTCGAGCAGGAACACGCCGAAGTCGACCAGGAGCACGCAGACCAGGACCGCCAGGGTCACCAGCAGGAACAGCGCCTGCAGCAACGGGAAGTCGCTGCTGACCGTGGCGTTGTAGAACATGTAGCCGAGCCCCGGATAGTTGAAGACGTACTCGACCAGGATGGTCCCGGTGATCACGAAGCCGAGCGACATCGCGAAGCCCGACAGGTTCGGCAGGAACGCGTTGCGCGCGGCGTAGGTCATCATGATCCGGCGGCCCGGGATGCCCTTCGCCCGCGCCATCCGTACGTAGTCCTCGGCGAGCGTGGTGATCATGTTGTTGCGCATGGTCAGGATCCACCCGCCGATCGCGGTGACGACGATCGTGGCCGCCGGCAGGATGCCGTGCTGGAGCACGCTGCCGATGAACTCCAGGGAGAACCCCGGACGGATGTTCTGGTCGTAGTTGAAGTCGTTGGGCAGCAACGGATGGCTACCCAACGCGAACACGGAGATCAGCACCAGCGCGACCCAGAAGTACGGCAGCGCCGAGGTCACGACGAACATGGACGGCACCACGCTGTCGACGAGACCGCCACGCCGCCAACCCGACAGGATGCCGAAGAACGTCCCCAGCGCGAACGCCAGTACCGTCGCGATGCCGACCAGACCGAGCGTCCACGGCAGCGCGTGGCCGATGAGATCGGTCACCGGGGTGCCGAGACTGGAGCCGATCGACACGCCCCAGTTCCCGGTGACCATCGACTTCAGGTACTCCAGGTACTGCATGAAGATGTTCTGGTCCGGCTCGAACCCGAACTCGGTCAGGATCCGGTGCAGCTGGGCGGTCGTGATGACGTGGCCGCCCTTGCTGAACCGCTCCTTCAACGCCAGCTCGGGGCTGCCGGGCATCATCCTCGGGATGAAGAAGTTCAGCGTGACGGCCGCCCACAGGGTGAGCACGAAGAAGCCGAGACGGCGGAGCAGGAATCTCATCGGCGGTCTCCTCGCGCCCCTCCTACTTCGCGCGCAGGTTGAGCAGCACCTGCTCGACGTCCGGAACGTTGTACGGCGCCGGCTGGGCGTACGGGTTCTCCTTGGTCGGCCAGCCGGTGAGACCCTGGGTGTTGTACTGGTACCAGTCCACGGATTCCGTCGTCGGAATCACCGGGACGTCGTCCAGCATCGCCGCCTGGATCTGCTTGATGAGCTTCACCTGCGTCGCCTCGTCGGCACCCGCGTACTCCTCGAGCGCCTTGTCGACCGCGGGGTTGTCGTAGCGTTCGAAGTTGCTGCTCGCCGCCTGGCCGATGGGCGCGGAGTTCTTGGAGTAGAGCATCTGACGCAGCTCGTAGTACGGCGTCGGTCCGGACCCGGCCTCGCTGTAGTACGCCAGATCGAAGTCACCGGTGTAGAGCCGGTGGTCGAACGACTGCCCCTCCAGGTCCTGCACGGTCAGGTCGATCCCGACCGCCTTGAGCTGCTGCTTCACCACCGCGAGCGAAGCGTCCCAGTCGGTGTAGCCGGTGACCGTGATGACGGTCAGCTTCAGCGGGTTCTTCGCGGAGTAGCCCGCACCCTGTAGCAGCTTGCGCGCCTTGGCCGGGTTGGGCTTGTCGTACCCGGACGCCGAGAGCGCGGCACGGTCGAGGAACTTGCTGAACGTCGGCGTCACCACACCGGTCTGGTTCGCGGCCGGCTGCTCGCCACCCTCGCCGATCTTCGCGATCTGCTGCCGGTCCAGCGCCGCCGCGATGGCCTGCCGTACCGCGAGCTTGCTCGTCTTGTGCGGCGCCTTCAGGTTGGGGAAGATCGCGACGTTCGCCACCGGTGGGAACCAGTACCTGTTGTCCGGCGACTTCGACTTGTAGAACCCGTCGATGTTGGGGATGTACTGGCCGCCCCACTGCGCCTTGCCCCGCTGCAGGTCGATGTTGGCCGGGTTGTTGTCCAGGTACGCCGGATATTCGACCGTCTTGAGGTGCGGCTTGCCCGGCTGCCAGAAGCCGCCGTTGGCCGTGTACTCGATGTTGTTGGCGCTGCACGAGTTGACCTTGAACGGCCCGGTGCCCACCGGCTTGGGGTCGTTCCACGTGTCGGGCTTCGACGCGGCCTCACCCGTGGACCAGATGTGCTGGGGCACGATGGCGACCTGGTGCGCGAAGTTGTAGAAGTACGGCTCGGCCGGCTGCTTGAAGGTCATGGTGACCTTGTCGCCGCTGGCCCGCACGCCGTTCAGGCCGGCGCCCTTCCAGAGCGAGTAGAGGTCGAGCGCCGGGTGCTTCTTCATCAGCTCGAAGGTGTAGACGACGTCGTCGGCGGTGAAGGGCTTGCCGTCGCTCCACTTCACGCCCTTGCGGATGGTGAAGTCGATCGACTTCTTGTCCGCCGACCACTGGAACGACGACGCCAGCATCGGCTTCGTCGCGCCGTTCTTCAGCACGTTGACGTACACCAACGGCTCGTAGACGAACCCGATCGACTGCTGGTTGACCGCGGGGTTGAACGGGTTGAAATGGCAGCTCCACGTCTGGCCGGCGACGTTGGCGATCGTGACCGAATCGCCCGCCTTCTGGCTGCCGGAACCGCCGGTGCTGCCACCGATCTGCTTGTCGCCGCCCGTACATGCCGAGACGGCGAGACAGCTCGCGATCGCGACGATGGCGAGACCCCTCATGGTCTTCAACGTTCGCTCCCTGACAACCAGAACGGGCAGGTCAATGCCGGCGCACCCCGCCCGGGCTGAAAGTCAGGCAACACGCGGGTCACGGATGGCTCTATCGTTTAGAAAACTTCTTTACGTATGGCCAGACGCTAGCGTCTGCGGGAAGCGTGGGCAAGAGCGTGATACCAGATGAGCGGCCACCGGGTTGGGGCGCACCGCACCGCCATCCACCTACGGTGAGCGCGATGCGTCAAGGAGTGACGTGCCGTGTGTCGGGTCGGTAGAGGCGCGAAGCGATGAGTCCGGCCGGCCCCAAGCGACTGGCTGGCTCCCCCAGCCTGCTCCGCGCCATCAACGAACGCGCGGTGTTCGAGTACCTCCTCGAACAAGGGCCACTCACCAGGGCCGGGGTCGCGAAGCTCGCCGGCCTGTCCACGCCGACCGCGTCGAGCGCGCTGACCCGGCTGCACGCCCAGGGCCTGATCACCCCGGTCGGCGAGACCAGCGGCAGGCCCGGGCGCAACGCGACGCTCTACACGGTGCAGCCCGCGATCGCACTCGTGGCCGCGGTCGAGGTGACGCCCCGGTCACTGACCAGCGTCGTCTGTGACGTCAGCGGACAGGTCCGCGCCCGGTCGAGACAGGTCGTACCCAACGGGGTCGGCGCGGCCGACGCCGTCGCCGGCGCGCTGGACGACGTCTGCCAGCAGGCCGGCCTCTCCCCCGGCGCGCTCACCCGGGTCCAGCTCGCCGTCCCCGGCTCGTACGACGCCGCCAACGACGCCATCCGCTATGTCTCCCACCTGCCCGGCTGGTCCCGTCCCGGGATCGTCGGCGGCCTGCGCGATCGGCTGCATCCCACCCGGGTCGATGTCGACAACGACGTCAACCTCGCCGCCATCGCCGAGCGGTCCCGCGGCGTGGCGGGCCACGCCGACTGGTTCGCGTTGTTCTGGGTCAGTCGAGGGCTGGGCCTCGCTGTCGATCTTGGCGGCAGCCCACTGCGTGGCGCGCGGGGCGGGGCCGGCGAGATCGGCTACATGCCCGTCGGTCTGCCCGGTCGAGGACCCGCCGGACACAAGCTGCAGTCCCTGGTGGGAGCCGCCGCCGTTCGGGCACTCGCCAGTGAGCACGGCCTACGCGGCCGGACCGCGGGACTGGTCGTACGCCGGGCCGTGGACTCCGGCGGAACCGGCCGGGCGTTCCTCCGCGAACTCGCCGAACGCATCGCCGTCGGCCTCGCCGCGGTGATCGCCGTCCTCGACCCGCCGCTGGTCGTACTGGCCGGCGAGGTGTGCCAGGCCGGCGGAACGACGTTACGGGATCTCATCGTCCGTGCCCTGGTGCGCAGCTCGGGCTTCGACAGTCCGGTGGTGGTGACGGGCGTCGAGGGAAATCCGGTACTGCTCGGCGCGATCGACGCAGTCGTGGCCGGGGCCCGCGCGGAGCTGGTCGCCACGCTGGGGGAACGCGCCGGGCCCTCGGCCCTCCCCCGCTGACGACATGCCGTGGGCCGCGCCGTTGCCGGACGGCAGGGCGGCAGGGCGGCAGGGCGGCAGGGCGGCAGGGCGGCAGAAGATCATCACCCTGATGGTCGCGGGCCCGTGCTGCAATGGGTCCTGATCGGCAGGAAAGGGGTTGCAGGGTGATGGGCGGAGTCATCGGAGTGGGCGTACCGCTTCTGCTCGGGGCGGTGTTCATGACCATCGGTCTCGTCATCTGGCGCCGGGCACGCAGCCTGCGGCAGGAGGGGGTGCGGACCAGCGGGACCGTCGTCCGGCTGCACACCCATCGCGACTTCGATTCGAACAGGACCATGTACAGCCCGGTGGTCCAGTGGGTGGCCGCCGACGGTCAGACCGTGGAGGTCACATCCTCCATCTCCAGCGGCTCGGTCAGCGACGACCTCCGCCCGGGTTCGGCCGTGACCGTCTTCTACCACCCGGACAACCCGAAACGGATGCTCATCGACGGTCACGGCAGTGGTCTGTTCGTCGTCGTGTTCTGCCTCATCGGCGCCGCGTGTCTCGCGGCCAGCCTCATCGTCCTCGGGGTCCTCGTCACCTGACGGCGGCGTCACCGGCACCGATAGCGGCCGGCGCAACTGCCGACCCCGTAGCCTCGGACGCCGGACAACCGTCACGGGGGTGGCAGGGCATGGACAGCACGGCAGGCTTGACGGGCCTGGTGGGTGTGGGCTACCAGGGGCGCGACATCGACGGATTCGTCTCCGAGCTGCGCGCCGCCGGCGTCAGCCGCCTGGTCGACGTGCGGCTGACACCTCTCTCGCGTAAGCCTGGCTTCAGCAAGACTGCCCTGCGCCAGGCACTGGACTCCACAGGTGTCGCCTACGAGCATCTCCGGGAACTCGGCAACCCGAAGGACAACCGGCCCGGTTTCGCGGCCGGGATTGACGAGCTGACTCAAGCGCGGGATCGGTACCGGGAACGGCTGGCCGAGCCGGCGGCGGCCAGCGCGTTGCGTCGGATCGCAGACTGGGCCGACGGAGAACTGGTCGCCGTCCTGTGTTTCGAGGCCGAGCAGGCCCGTTGCCATCGCGACCTGGTACTCACCGAGGTGGCACGGCTGCGACTCACCGCGGCGGGTAGTACACCCCACCGATGCTGAACGTCTTCCGACGCCCTGCCTGGTTGCCCACGTAGAAGGCGGTCCGCCGGTCCGAGCCGCACACCGCATCGCCACAGCGGTACAGCGGTACAGCGGCTTCTGCCGCAGCTCCGCGTCGCCGCATTCGTCGAGTCGACGTTGCAGCGCGACGACCTCCCAGTCGACCAGGCTCTGGACGTGTCCCCGACACGTCTTCTCGGCGCATCGGTACCGGTAGGCGACCTGGATCAGCAGTGCCCTCGCCGGACTTCGATCCGGTCCACACGGACCGTGCCGCCACCTCGGCGTCACCGGGATCCGTATCGGCGAGCAGCCGGCGGAGGGCGGTACCGTCCGCTTCTGGTCGATGCGCCGGGGCGTCACCATGCGCCGCGTGCCGGAAGGGGAGACACATGAGCGGGCCACTGGCTGGACGCGTCGCGCTGGTCACGGGCGCGAGCAGGCGTCGGGGGGTCGGTGCCGCGGTGGCGCGGAGGCTGGCCGCGGACGGTGCGAGCGTCTTCCTGCACTCGTGGGCGCCGTACGACGCCCTGCGCCCCGGGGCCGCCGACGAGGGTGGTGCGGAGCGCCTGGTGAAGGAACTTAGGAGGGCCGGCGCGGAGGTCCGGCACCGCTCGGCGGACCTCGCCGACCCGGAGGCTCCGGCCGCGCTCGTCGCGACGGCGCGGGAGGCGTTCGGGCACATCGACATCCTGGTCACCGGCCACACCCGCAACTGCGGTCAGTCTCTGGAGGAGCTGACCGCGGCGGAGTTCGACCTGAGTTCCGCGGTGAACACCCGGGCGACCCTGCTGCTCGTCCAGGCGTTCGCCGCGCAGCACGACAACGAGCGGCCGGGGGGCCGGATCGTGCTGTATTCGTCCGGGCAGTCCCCGTGCGACGAGGCCGAGGAGCTGCCCTACCTCGCGGCCAAGGCGGCGCGGCAGGAGGTGATGGAGACCCTGGCGGCGCACCTGGCCCCCCGGGACATCACGGTCAACTCCATCAACCGTGGACCGTACGACACCGGCGGGGCCGCCGGTCAGCGGGCCACGAAGAAGGACCGTACCGGCGGACGGTGGAGCACGCCGCAGGACACGGCCAGGGTGATCGGCTGGCTGGTCAGCGCCGAGGCGGACTGGGTCACCGGCCAGACGATCGCCTCGGACGGAGACTGGTCCGCGCTCGCCGGCGAATGACGCGGATCCTCCGGCACCACACGAGCCCGCCACGCGACCGTGGCCTGTTGACCTCGCTGAACGTGGCGACGTCGGCCCTCTCGTCGCGCAGCAGCCGCTGCAGCTGCCCGTTGAACCGGCGCGTGTCAGCGAGTACTGCAGGTTGCGAGGGCTCTGCGGGGGCAGGAAGGCGAACATGCCCTGCGGAACACGCTGGTAGGTACGCGTCAGGCCGTCGTCCACTCAGCCACCGCCTCAACCGGTACTGCGAGCCACCGTAGCGCCACAGCACGACAGGAGCTGCACGCCGTCCGCGTCCGTTCCGCCGGACGGACGTCGTACGGTGCCGCTACCCGGCCGGGTCGCACTCGACCAGTTCGTCGGGCCCGGCCGCGAGGCGGCAGAGCGGCCCGACCCGGCGCACCCGGTGACCGGGGGCGTATTCCAGAACCGGTATCGGCTTGCCGACCGGCAATCCCGCGTCGGTGAATCCCTCGATGCGGCCGCTGGCGCCCAACAGCTTCAGGCTCGGGTCCGACAGAGCGTCCTGCATGTCCCGGATCGTCGGTGGATCCTTGCGGCTCACCGCCAGTTCGACGGCCTGACTCGTGATCATGAACGAGTCGTACACCATGATCGCCCCACCATCGGCAAGGTGACCGGCGTCGAAGTGCTGTCGGAAGGAGCGACGGAAAGCCCCGAAACCAGGAGGAGCCGTCTCCTCGTCCCTGCTCCAGCCATCGGGGTCGACGGTGGCCGCGTTTCGGACGGTGACCGAGATCGACTGCCCCTTCGATCCCAGCGTGTCGAGGACCGCGCCCAGGTCCACACCCGCCGTGAGCACGATGGGTTCGGCAGGCGTCCTCCTTGCGGAGTGCGCGGCTCCGTCGCGCCTGCAGATTCCGGTTCTCACCTCCTGACTCAGCGCCAGGAGGAAGTCCGGAAGGTCGACTTCACGTCCCGCGAAGTAGACCGCGAGCTTGTCCCCGCGCGTGTTCGACGCCTCCGTGCAGACCTCCTGCACCACGATGTCGAACCGTTCGGACGGTGTGCCGTTCTCCTCTCCTCTCCTCGTCCCCGGGAACCTGGCGACCGGGCTCAGCCTGCCGAGTTGTCCTTCGAACGCCTCTTCCAGGGACCTGGTGAACAGATCGTCCCTCTTGTAGTTGCTGTCGACGACCCGGATCGCGCTGGCGGCATCGGTCTTCTTGAGTGACTCACGCAGAGCAGCCACGTAGTGCCGGTTGCTCGGTGAGGTCTTGTACAACCAGCGGATAGGCTCGTCCTGTTGGACACCAACGACATTCGACTCCAGGTCGTCGGCGGTGATCACCGATCCGACCATGGGAATTCCCGCGGCCGACAATGATCTGGCCTGCTCCCTGGTCTGCGTGGTACTCACCCCGAGGCCGATCACCGCGACCAGCGGGCCTTCCTCGGCTCCGGTCAGGTGGGTCAACCTCTCTCGCACCACCCGCCACTGGTCCCGTTGGTCGGTGTCCCAGCCTGGACTGCCCTGTGTGGCGAGCAGCAACTGGACCGGTCGCCGCCGGGAATCCCCACCGTTGATCCGCCGCAGGGCGGTGTAGGCACCTTCGAGCCGATTGCGCTCGGCGGCCGGGGGCAACGCGCTGGTCCTGGTCGGTGTCAACGGATCCAGCAGTGCGACCGTCACATAGCCTGGCCGTTCGCGCGTCTTCTCGTTCATCGCGGCGATCCTGCCCTCGACATCGGCCAGGGCGGGGTGGAAGACGTAACGGCCGTCGGTGACCCCGACACACTTGCCGTGCACGTGGTAGACGCCGGAACCGATCGGGCCACAGGACCGGATCGCCGCGTTCGTCGCCCACACCGCACCGGCGACCACCACCACGGCCGTGGCGCCGAGCAGAACGGCCCGCCGTAGCATCCGGCGCCGCCGCCGGGCCGGGTTCTCCAGCGGGACGATCTCCTCCACGCCGTCGGCTGGGTGGGCCATGTGTTCCTCCTGCGTACGGCTTCCCAGCCGTGGTCGTGTCCGGCCGGTTCGGTTCAGTCCCACCAGTCGGCTTCGTGACGGTGCCGTCGAGCGGCGTCCAGGAACACCGCGTGCGGTCCTCCCGGAAAGAGCCGGGCCACCTCGGCGTAGGCGTCGGCGACCAGCAGATGCACGGCGGAACGCCGGCTGTCGGTGAACGGGTCGGCGGTGATCTGCAGACCGGCGACCAGCTGTCCCACCGGCGTGAGGCGCGCATCCAGGTCGGCGGCCCCGACCAGGGCGCGCGCCTCGTCGATCGGTACGGTGCGATTCCTGGTGCGGTACGGCGCGACGGTGACGTCGGCGACCAGATCGAACCAGTCGGCGCTGGAGAGTTCCCCGAGCCGCTGACCGAGCCGGGACACCACAAGGTCCAGGTGCCCGTCGGCCAGGGCGTAGAAGAGTTCATCGGCCTCATCGCCGGCCTCGGCGCACAGCTGGCGCAGCGTGCTGTGCACGCCGGTCCAGCTGAGCGCGTCGCCGGTCTCACCGCCCTCTCGTGCGGCCAGTTGACGCAGCAGCAGTCGGCGCAGCAGGGGGATACCGGTCATCGGTTCATCGGGCCACAACAGAGGATCGACGGTCGCCTCGTAGCCGGCAAGACTGTTCGCCAGCATGCCGTCCCGGGTGGCCAGGGCCAGGGCTTGATCACGGCACCGGGCCGGGGCACAGGTCACCAGGTCACGGCGGGTCGGTTCGGCGACTCCGATCAGGAGCCGGTCGAGCATCAGCTCCTCCACGGGTGCCTCCGACGTCCCGTCCTCCGCCGTCCCGACGTGACCGAGCAATGCCGCCATGTCGAGCCAACGCCGTGGTCGGCTACGAGCGGTGGCGTCGAGCATCATGCCGATGGCCGCCGGGTGGCCACCTGTCACCCCGATCACCATGCGCGCGATCTGTCGGGTGTCTCCCCAGGTCAAACCCATGCCGGCAGTAGTACGGTCGACCTCGTCCTCGGTGAGCGCGGTCAGTCGGACGCCGAGCCACCAGCGCCGCGACCAGTCCAGGTCGGTCACCGAGCGCAGTGCCTCCCGATCGACCACCATCCGGTCGGCGTCGGCGACGCGGGAGAGCAGAGCACCCCGGCTGGTCGCCACCACGGTCATCGGGTCGGCGTCGTCACGCGATTCCACGGCACGCTGTCGACGCAGCCGCACGAGTTGACCGAGAAACCGGCGGCCCAGCTCGGAGTCGGCGTTGTCGAGCAGGACCACGCAGTTGAGCGATCGCTCACCGGCATGACGGCCGCGGTCGAACTCGGCGCGCAGGTCGGCCAGGAACGCCCGCCACAACAACTCGTCGACCCGGGCCAGGCTGTCCTCGTCGTCGTGGGCGGCAGAGCGGTTGAGATCCACCAGCACGTCGATGGGGTCATGGCTGAGGCCCAGATCCTGATGGCCGTACCAGTCCTGGAACCGGCCCAGCATCACCTTCTTCGGGAGTCGCCGGGTCAGCCAGTCCGCAAATGGCCTGGTCACCGGATCCGGCTGGTTGATCGGTACTCCGACGCCGGCCCCGAAGCCGGTCAACATCTCGCCCGCGGTCCATGCGAGCACGCTCCGGACCGCTTCGATGCTGCGCTGCTCCTCCAGCGCCGAGACCACCTGTCCCCGCGCCGTATCGCGTACCGCCAGGTCCAGGTCGAGGCGCATCACCAGCCGACCGACGGCGAACCGGGGAAGATGCAACGAGTACTTCGGATAGTCCCGGCGGGTCAGATCGAATGCGATCGCGGACAGCACCTGTGGCACCGTGGCGCCGTGGTGGAACTCAAGGTCCACCCGGCTGTGCGGAATCTGCCGAAGCGCTCGTTCCAACCTCGCGAGCACGGTCGTCTTACCGGTACCGCGAAAGCCCTCCACCACGATGACCGGGTAGTCCGGGCTACGAAGTCGATGACCCTGGTGTCGCCGTTCCATCAATTGATGGACAAGTGGTACAAAATCAGCCAAACCATGACCGCGATCGTAGTGAAGGGACATGCCCGGATCTCCTAGCTGAGAGGGCTCACCACTTCGGTCCTCAGTCATGCAGGGTACATGCAATGCGCAAATACATCCCGTATTTGACTCCTCGTCCCATAAAGGTAGTCAACCTCTCGCACGGGTGTTCTTCGGAACTGCCTGTCACCGGGCGCGGCGTGACCGGCTGGCCAGGACCAGGAACAGCATCGCCACCAGGCAGCCAGCAACCGGCACGAGGAACAGTTTCGGGACGCCGAGCACGGAGGCGGAGTACCCACCGACCACGCCACCGAGACCGGAAGAGAGACTGACGGCGCCGAAGTACACCGAGGTCGCCACTCCGATGTGAGCCGGTGCCAGGCGCTGCGCGTAGGCAGGCCCCACGCTGACCGTCGCAGCGACCATGACGGCCACCAGCGCCTGCCCCAGGAAGAACACCATCGTCGTGTCGCTGAGCGCCAGCGCGCAGAATCCTGCTGCGCCACAGGCGGACCCGCCGACGAGAATCGGGGCAGATCCATATCGGTCGGCGAGAAGACCCGCGGCGGGGATGACGACGATCTCCAGAACGGGCGGTATCGACATCACCGTTCCGACGATCCCCGGGCCGAGATGCAGCACACTACCCAACTCGATGGGAAGAAACGTGAGCCGCGTCGAGTCACCGCTGAGAACGATGCTGCAGCCCGCTGCCACCAACACCGGCCCGAGAAGTACGGCCCGGCTCACGCGCGGCGAGGGCTGGGCGCCGTCACGTCCGGGTGTTCCTGGTCGCGGTCGACGAGCAGTCATACGGGTGAGACACAGCAGCCCCAGAAGATAGACCACAGCGGTCACGCGGAAGGCAGCACCGAAGCCAACACCGGTGGAGAGCCAACTGCCGACAGCGGGCCCGACAGCCCATCCCACCGAGTACGCGGCCCGGACGACTCCCAGAACGCCGGTTCGCTGCTGCGTTCTGCGGGCGTCCATGACGTCGTGCAAGTGTGCGTACTGCTGGGAAATGAGGGTGCCGATGAAGCAGAAGAACACGAACCCGATAACGAACACGGTCCAGGTGTGCCCCACCATCGACAGCGCGAGCCACCCGGCCGCCAGCCACAGGCAACTGAACCGGGCGAGTGCCAACCGGCGCCGGTACCGGTCGGACAGCATTCCGGTGCCGTAGCTGACCAGAGCGCCGACGAGCGCAGTCGTGAAGAAGAGCCCAGCCGTCGACGTACTCGCATGCAGTCGCTGGACCAGAAACAGGCCGATGAACGGCATGCCGCTGCCCATGCCACAGCCCTGGAAGAACATGGCAAGCGCCGACCACCGGTAGTCCGGGTCGTCGGCAACGTCCTTGACCCTCGTGAGGATCGCTCGTCCGTGCCCCGAGCGACTCCCCGACACCTTCCCGTCGCCGCCGTCGCGGCGGTCACCGACATGTTGCGAGGCGGGGTCTTGGTGTGTTGCCGTACCGGCGGCGGAAACGGAAGCCGAACGAGCGCTGTCGGTCTCAGGAGCCATCAAACTGCCAGGCAGAGCCGGACCACGGTGAGATGACGCTGAAGTCGTGCCGCTCGGTCAGAGCGGCCACCGTATGGGCGTCCTCGTTGGTCGGCGTGGTGGTGGCCTTCCTGTACAGCGCCACCAGACGCTCCTGCAGCGTCTCCCACGAGTACTCGGTCGCGGAGCGCTGGGCACCCTCGGTCAGCTGAGCGCATATCGCAGGATCCTGGGAGAGGGTCAACATGGCCTCTCCGAGGGCGGCGTCACTTCGTGCTTCGACCAGAAGACCGTTCTGGCCGTCCACAACTACCTCGGGAATCCCCCCGACCGATGTCGCCACGACCGGCGTACCAACACAGAAGGATTCGAGTAGCACCGTTCCCAGCGACTCCGCGTGCGACGGCAGCACCATCACGTCTGACGCGGCAAGGTAGTGAGCAACCTGGGAGCGCGGGACCTCGCCCACGACGTAGACGCTGCCGGGTCCCATCGCGTCGGCATACGCCAGGAGTTCCGCGTCGAGTTGGCCGCCACCGACCACGAGCAGGCGAACGTCATGGTCCGTTCTATCCCGTACCGCACGAAATGCGACGATCAGCTCTCGGAGACCCTTCTCCACGGACAGCCGGCCCACATAGCTGAACACGAAGGAATCCCCCAGGCCGAGTCGGCGTCGGACCGCGGCACCGTCCGGGGCGTCGCAGCCATCGACGCCGTCCGGAATCACCACGGCGTCGGAGTATCGCGGGCCCAACACACTGGCCAGTTCCGTCCGCTGGGCAGAGGACACCGTCACAACCGTCGATGCCAGGGACAGACCCGCGCGCAGCGCGTAGAGCTGCCGCACGTTCATCAGGCAGGACTGGAGCTCGTACCCGTGGAACGTGACGATGTAGGGCACTCCGTTGACCGCCCGATTCACCGCTGCGGCAAGCATGGCGTACGGATAGTGGGCGTGCACAGTGTCCAGCGAGTGCGCCCGCGTCACCTCCAGGACCGCGTCGGTCAGCGCAGTGGCCGATTCCTGACCCTGCAGAATGTGTGAGGGAAGCGGACCGGCTGAATGGTACGCAACGTCCTTTCCTGCCAGGTCCTCGTGGACACCACCGAGATGCACGACGTGGACCTCGTGACCGGCCGCGCTCAGGGCCTTGGCCAGCGAGGTGACGTGAACCGCCGTACCGCTGAGTTTCGTCAGCTGCTCAACGGCCAGACCGATCCGCATTCGATGCTCCTGTGATGACGTGACGTGGCTTGCGCGCGAACACGTAAGAATAGAACCCCCACGTCGACAGCATCGAATTGACCACTTGGTCGAGCTTCGAGACGGTCCGTAGAGATCCACTGTCGGTGCTCAAGCGACGACGCGGCAGCGCCTCTTCTTTCATTACGTGCAGCCCGCACGACGATACCAGAGCACTCAGCGCGTGCGGCGTGTACTCGGTCTGATAGCCGAAGGGCCAACGACCAACCGACTGTTTTAGCAGGCGGTCCACGAATCCGAACGCTAACTGGTTGGGCGTCATGATGATCGCGGTCCCGTCTGGCTTAAGCACTCTGGCCATCTCCCTGACCGCAACCTCAGGATTCTGCATGTGCTCTATCACACCGAGAGATATCGCCAGGTCAAAAAAGTTGTCTTCGTATTCGAGGTCACGCACGTCGCGAACAGAGAAGGCAAAGGATCGACCGGTTTGCTTCATCAGTTTTTCTGCCTGGTCGCGAGCATTCTCCGAGATGTCGACACCGTAGCCCTCGACTGCGAACGTGTCGAGCAGCCCCTGAAGGATCGCGCCGTTTCCGCAGCCGGCTTCCAGTACGCGAAACCCTCCCTTGAAGGAGATCTCACTCTGGATGAAGTATCCGATCTTGTCGAGAGCCCGATTGAACCGGTGCCTGCCGTTGCCGTACTGGCGACTGCTCCCGTCAGCGGCATGCCAGACCTTCTCCCAAGAAACCTTCTCGGCAGTCATGTAATTCCTTCGGGTCCGTCGGAACAGCTAAATTCAGGAAGAGAGTGACTCGACGTGGGAAACCAAAAATTCGTAGAGACCGTCATCGTGCGACAGCATTCGACGCGGCGGTAGCGCCGCGAACAATGTGACCTCTTCGGTCTCATACGAACCGGTCAGTGGTTCCAGGTTTCTGACACGACCAAGGGTGATCGCCGTCCTGTGGCCGTCGGGGAGTACGTAATGACCAAGAACGGTCAGTTGACCGAGCCGCGCACCGGCCTCCTCGAATGCCTCTCGAGCCGCTGTCTCATCGATGCTCTCGCCCGCTTCGCGGTGCCCGCCGGGAAACTCCCAGGACCTGTTTCTATTCCTCACCAGAACCCAGTCATTCCGCTCCCTGAGAAGGACGAGCACAGAATCGAACCTGGCGAGCCGCTGCCCGTCGAGATGAACTTCGATTCCATCAACAATATCGATGACTGGACTCCGGTTTCTAGATGATCTCGCCCCGAGTGCAGTGAAAGGCTAGGGTGGACATCTTGCACTGTCAAGCCTTTGCCAGTGTGTGGCGCTTCCATTCATGCACTGCACCTGTCAGGCATTTGACAGTCGGCAATAAAACCCACGGTCAAGCAATGGATCACTCCCAATCAGGGACGACACTATGACGTGCATCACTCGACTTCTCTTTGGAGACTGCACACTCGCCAGGCCGGGGTTCACACCGACCCGTGTACGTCGGCTGACGTAGGCGGATCGTCGCGCCTCGGCGGACGCTGGCCAGCGCCGGAATCGGCACGCTCAGTGCCATGGAACCCATCGTCACAACGGGACTGACCAAGCGGTACGGCGAGCTGCACGCCGTACGCGATCTCGATCTCACCGTGCGGGCCGGCGAGGTGTACGGCTTCCTCGGCCCCAACGGCGCCGGCAAGACCACGACCCTGCGGATGCTGCTGGGCCTGGTACGCCCCACCGCCGGAACGGTACTGCTGCACGGCCGTCCACCGGGCTCACTGGCCGGCGTCGGCGCGCTCATCGAGGGCCCCGCCTTCTACCCGTACCTGTCCGGCCGCGACAACCTGCGCGTCCTCGCCCGGCACGCGGGCGTTGCCACCAGACGGGTCGACGTCGTACTGGACCTGGTGGACCTGGCCGGGCGGGGCGGCGACCGGTACGCCACGTACTCGCTGGGCATGAAGCAGCGCCTCGGTGTGGCCGCCGCGCTGCTGAAGGACCCGCGGCTGCTCATCCTCGACGAGCCGACCAACGGGTTGGACCCGGCGGGCATGGCCGACATGCGCGCGATGGTCCGCCGCCTCGGCGCGGCCGGCTGCACGGTACTGGTCTCCAGCCACCTGCTCAGCGAGGTCGAACAGATCTGCGACCGGGTGGGCGTCATCTCCCGCGGCCGGCTCGTACGCGAGGGCACCGTCGCCGACTTCACCGGTACCGCGGAGCTGCGGATCGTCGCGACACCGCTGGACGTGGCGGCCAAGCACGCGAAGGCGCTGCTCGGACCCGAGGCGGTCACCGTCGTCGACGGTGGCCTACAGCTCGCTGTCGGGGCCGACCGCGCCGGCGAGATCAACACCGCGCTGGTCGCCGCGGGCGTGACCGTCAGCGAACTGCGGACGGTGGAACGCGATCTGGAACAGGCTTTCTTCGAGCTCACCGGGGGTGAGGCACGTGTGGGGTAACTTCTCGGCCGACATGATCAAGCTGGTACGGCGGCCGGCGAACTGGCTGCTGCTGGCCGTGGCGCTGACGCTGGGCCTGCTGTTCACCTACGTCATCCCGTACGCGGGATACCGCGGCGGCACCGCGGGTCCGACGGCCGGGCGCGGCCTCACCGCGCTGCTGCCCTCGCACCTGGTCGGCAACTCCATCGCCGGACTGCCGGTGTTCCTCGGCGCGATCATGGTGATCCTGGGCGTACTGGCGGTCGGCGGCGAGTACGGCTGGGACACCTGGAAAACGGTGCTGGCGCAGGGGTCGTCGCGGCTGGCCGTCTACGGGGGCAAGCTCGCCGCGCTCGCCGTCGCCGCGCTCGGGGTCGTCGTCGCACTGTTCGCGGTCGGTACCGCGGCCAGCCTCATCATCGCCGGCATCGAGAACCAACCGCTGACCCCGCCGTCCCTCGGCGACCTGCTGATCGGGCTCGGCGCCGGCTGGCTGATGGCCGCCATGTGGACCGCGTTCGGCGTCCTGCTCGCGGTACTGCTGCGCGGCGTCGCCCTGGCCATCGGCCTCGGCCTGGTGTGGCTGCTGGCCGTACAGAACCTGCTGACCCTGCTCGCCGCACCGCTGCTGGACTGGGTCGCCGACGCTCAGAAGGGGCTGCCCGGGCCGAACGCGGGTGCGCTGGCCGCGGCGTTGGGCAGCGCGCCGGGCACACCGGGCGTCGACGCCCTGGTCGGCAGCGGGCAGGCCGCCCTGGTACTCGGGGCGTACCTGGTCGGGTTCGTCGCGTTGGGGGCGGTCCTGCTGCGCCGCCGTGACATTCTCTAAGCCGTGGACATCCGATCGGTTCGCCGCTGGCTGTTCGACGGCCTGCTCGCCGGGGTGCTCCTGCTGCTCGGGCTGGTCGCGACCAGGTACGCCGCGCTCCGCCAGCCCGACACGACGGCGCTGGACGCGCTCGGGTACGGGCTGATCGTGGCCGCGTCGCTGCCCCTGGTGGGGCGGCGACGCTGGCCGATGGCCACGCTCGCCGTCGTCGCCGCGGCGCTGACCGCCTACCTGGTCCGTGGCTACCCGTACGGCCCGATCATGATCGCGTTGCTGATCGCGGTGTACACGGTGGCCGCCACGCTGCCGACCCGTACCGCCGCCGTACTTTCCGGCATCGCGCTGATAGCCGTGGCGGTGCACGCGTTCGTGGGCCCCAACCAGCTCGGCCTGACCGGGCTCGTCCCGGCCACGGCCTGGGTTGTCGTACCCTTCGCGTTGGGCGTCACGGTACGGCTGAGCCGGGAGGCAACCGCCCGGGCCCGCGCCGACGCCGCCCGCCGGATCGCCAACGACGAGCGGCTGCGGATCGCCCAGGAGGTACACGACGTGGTGGGACACGGCCTGTCCGCGATCACCATGCAGGCCGAGATCGCGCTGCATCTGTTGCACCGCAAGCCCGAGCAGGCCGAGGCCGCGCTCACCGCGATCGCCCACACCAGCAGGCAGGGCCTCGACGAGCTGCGGGCCACACTGACGGTCCTGCGCCTCGGCGACGACCGCAGTCCGATGCCCGGCCTGGCCCAGTTGCCGGCACTGCGCGAGCGGCTGGCCCACGCCGGCCTGCCGGTGACCCTGACCGTCGAGGGCGCCCCGGACGCCGAACTGCCGGACGCCGAACTCCCGGGCGCGGTCGACCTGGCCGCGTACCGGATCGTGCAGGAGGCTCTGACCAACGTGCTGCGCCACGCGGGCTCGACGAGCGCCGAGGTACGCATCGTGCACCGGCCCGGCAGGATGGACATCGAGGTCACCGACGCCGGGCTGGGCGGCGAACCGACGCCCGGCGGATCCGGCATCGCCGGCATGCGCGAGCGGGCGACCGCGCTGGGCGGCACGCTGGAGGCCGGGCCGCGTCCCGGCGGCGGGTTCCGGGTCCACGCCGTGCTCCCCGTTTCCGAGGAGGCCGTCTCATGAGCGGACCGCACGCCGAACTCGCCGTTCCCGGGCCAGGCCGTCTCGTGAGCGGCCGCCGCGCCGACCCCACCGTTCCCGGGGAGGTCGCTCCGTGATCGGCGTACTGGTCGCCGACGATCAGGACCTGGTGCGCATCGGGCTGCGGGCGCTGATCGAGGCCGAGGACGACATGCGGCTGGTCGGTGAGGCCGCCGACGGGCTCGCCGCGATCGAGGTCGCCCGGCGGACCCGGCCCGACATCATCCTCATGGACGTACGGATGCCCGGCGTCGACGGCATCGAGGCCACCCGCCGGCTCGCCACCGACGCGACCATGACGGGCACCCGCGTCATCGTGCTGACCACGTTCGAACTCGACGAGTACGTGTTCGACGCGCTGCGCCACGGCGCCAGCGGCTTCCTCACCAAGGATTCCAAGCCGGCGGAGCTGCTGCGCGCGATCCGGCTCGTCGCCGCCGGCGAGGCGCTGCTGTCGCCGTCGGTGACCCGCCGGGTCGTCCGCGAGTTCGCCGCGCGCCCGAAGCGGGCACGCACGCCGCACCCGCAGCTGCACACCCTCACCGAACGGGAGAAGGAGGTCGTCGCGCTGGTCGGCGAGGGCCTCAGCAACGACGAGATCGCCGAACGCCTCGTGGTCAGCCCGGCGACGGCCCGCACACACGTCAGCCGCGCGATGATCAAGCTCGGCGCGCGGGACCGGGCGCAGCTCGTCGTCTTCGCGTACCAGTCCGGTCTCGTCGAGCTGTAGCCCCGGTCTTCGGGCCCGCCGCGATGTCCTTCACCGCAACGACTGCCAGTACGTGATCGACGTGAGCCATGATCAGGTCTCGCCTGTGGTCCCGGCGCGGACCATACGCGCCCGGACCACAAGGTGTACCC
>JBAUUM010000830.1:0-11509 GCA_049582705.1 Actinocatenispora sp. | reverse complement strand
ATGGTGAGCCCCGCCTCGGCCAGCAGGTCCGCGGACCAGTCGCCACGGTCCAGGTCGAAGGCGAGGGTCCGGCAGGCCAGGGACGCGACGGTGGACACCGTCCCGGTCAGCGCGGCGGCCACCGCGTCGGCGACGCCGGCCCAGCGGTGCATCGCGGTGAGCAGTTCCGGCTGGCGGCGGCGCAGCCACAGCCAGGTGGCCAGGGTGTGTTTCGGCTCGGCGCGCAGGCCGGTCACCCGGTACAGGTGGGCGCCGCCGAGCCGGTCGAGCAGGCCGTCCACCTCCGCGGCCCCGGGTGCCCGGGTCCAGGGGATGCCCGGGGCCAGCGGCAGCTGCCGCGCGTCGAGCGGCACACCGACCTCGGCGATGCTGGCGATGCCGACGGACACCGGCGGCGCGCCGACCGCGTCGACCGCGTCACCGAGCAGCTCGGCGACCAGGGCGGTCGCGGCCAGCACATCCACGCCGCGCAGGCCGTCGAACCCCGGCCGGTACGGGGTGGGCCGGCTGGCCAGGAAGGCGGGTCGACCGTCGGCCGACCACAACCCGACCCGCAGGTGGGTGGTGCCGATGTCGACGCCGGCGACCGTCGCCGCGGTCACGCCGTCCCCGGACCCGCCTGCTCCGGCTCCCCCGGCCGTACTGGCCACGCCGACTCGTCCGGCGGCGCCTCCGACGCTCCGAGGTCGGCGCCGGCATCGGTGGGCCACTCGACCAGGTCGACGTCCAGGACCGGCGCCGAGGGGTCCCGCGGCACCCGGAACGTACGGATCTGCGACGGCCCGAACTCCACCTCCAGCACGCGGTCGAGCATCGGCAGCTCGATCCGGGCGCGGGCGGCCCGCCCGTGCGTCTCGACGGCACGGACCACGACGTCCCCGCCCGGGTCCTCGGCCCCCTTGACCGCGGTGACCACCACGGGGCCCGCGTCGTCCGCGGCGTAGCTGGTGTGGCCGGGCAGCGGGCCGGGGTGGAAGCTCTCCAGCATCGGCCGCACCGGCATCAGCAGCTTGGCGGTACGGCGGGGCAGGTCCGCGGCCCGCCAGTCCCCGGCGTGCGGCACCAGCAGGTACGTGAACGACTGGACGCCCTGGTCCTGGTAGGAGTAGACGCCGTCGGACGCCAACCGCATGGGGTCGTGCCAGGCGTACACGGGGCTGCGCGCCATGGTGATGCCGAGGCTGGCGCCGGTGACGTCGTAGCCGTGCTTGGCGTCGTTGACCACGGCGAGTCCGGCGGGCCGACCGTCGAGGGTCCCGCTGAGGTCGACCCACGACTGACCGGGCTTCTCCGCGCCGTCGGCGGGCCGGCGGTAGTGACCGAACGGGACCTCGTACGTGACGTCGGGGTCGACCAACGCGGTCGGCACCCGCAGCTTGCCGAGCGACAGGGTCTCCTGCCAGTTCAGGGTGACCCGCACCGCGACGACATCGGCGTCCCGGGTCAGTACGAACTCCTCGGCCATGCTCGACGATCCGCACCGGCTGTCCACCCGCAGGACCGACCGCCACGGCCCGTGCTCCACCAGCCGTACCGAGGTGGGCGTGAACGCCCTGCCCGGCGCGTCGTACGAGATGACCCGGTGGCCCCAGGTGTCCGACGGGTCGTCGCTGACGACGGTGTGCGCGCCGGTCGCCCCGGCGACCAGATCGAGCCCGGTGCGCTTGTCCCGGAGGCTGGACAGCCATCCCGTCGTCGGGTCCACTTCGAGCCGCAGGTACGCGTTCTCCAGCACGGTCCCGCCCGGGTGGGCCGGGTATGGTTCCGTGCCGCCCGTCCGGGGGCGCAGCGTGTACCGCCGGTAGCCCAGCGGCGGCAGGTCGGCGCCGAAGCTGATCCGGCGCCGCCGCGGATCGCTGACCGTGGCGTGCGGACGGGTGTTCTGCGCGGGGGTTGGGGCGCCGTCGTCGTCGACGAGTTCGTACTCGTGCGCGTCGAAGGCCAGCTCGACCTCCACGTCCGCGGTGAGCCGCCACGGGTGCGGGTTGAACACCAGCAGAGGCTGCGTCCGGTCGTCCAGGTCGATGTGCACCTGCCGGGCGATCACCTGGATCGACCGGTTGGTGATGCGCCGCGCGACGGCGACCGCCTCGCCCAGCTGGTCCCGGGCGTCGGTGTACGCGGACTCGACCGCCGAACCGGGCAGGATGTCGTGGAACTGGTTGAACAGCACCTGTTTCCAGGCCCGGCCCAGTTCCTCGCGCGGGTAGTCCAGGCCGTGCGCGGCGGCACCCACCGCGGCCCAGCGCTCCGCCTCCAGCAGGGCCTGCTCGGCGCGCCGGTTCCACTGCTTGACACCCGAGTGCGCCGAGTAGCAGCCGACGGCGTGCAACTGCAGGTCCTCGTGCCAGGTCGGCAGGTCGACGTCGGCGAGCCGGTCGAAGTACCGGGCGGGGGACGAGAACTCCAGCGGCCCGAACGTACCGAGCTGGTCCAGCCGGCGGATGCTGTCGATGTTGGCCACGGTGGGTCCGCCGCCGTGGTTGCCGACCCCGTAGAACACCATCACGTCCTCGAGTGCGCCGCTGACCTGGTTGACCGCCTTCTCGATGTGGTTGCCCACGTCGGCGCGCGGCCCGCAGTACTCGTGCGCGATCCGGTAGGCGAGCACCTGGGAGCCGTCCGGCGACTGCCACCGGAACGCGCTGCCGGGCAGCCGGCACTCGTGCGGGCCGGGACGCAGGAAGCAGTACGCGTGCATGCCCTGCTGGCGCAGGATCTGCGGGATCATCACGTGGTGCCCGAACGGGTCGACGTTGCAGCCGACGGTGGCCGTGACGCCGAACTTCTCCCGCAGGTACCGCTGGCCGTAGAGGCCCTGCCGGACGAACGACTCGCCGTGCGGCAGGTTGCAGTCGGGCTCGACCCACCAGCCGCCGACGACCTCGATGCGGCCGGCCCGGATGTGCGCGGCGAGCCGGTCGAACAGCTCGGGGTCGCTCTCCTCCACCCAGGCCAGCAGCACCACCTGGTCGCAGGTGAACAGCAGGTCGGGGTACTCGTCGAGCCGGTGCACCGCGGACCAGAGTGTCGCCCTGGCCTCCTGGTACCCCTCCGGCCACTGCCACAGCCACACCGGGTCGAGGTGGGCGTTGCCGATCAGGTGCAGCCGCGGCCGGTCGGTCGACGACGTACGACGCTCGCTCATGGACGGAACTCCTCGCCGGCCGCCCACGCGTCGACGACCTCGCTCAACAGGTGCAGCATCAGCAGGTGCATCTCCTGGATGCGGGCGGTGGCGGCGGCCGGGGCGAGCAGCGCGTGGTCGGCGTGGACCGCGGCGTCGGCACCGGTGCCCGCCGCGAACAGGACCGTCGTGGCGCCGAGCCGGCGGGCCGTGGCGAGCCCGCGGACCACGTTGGCCGACCGGCCGCTGGTGGTGAACGCCGCGACCACGTCACCCGGCGACACGAGGGCCTCGACCTGGCGCGCGAACACCGCGTCGAAGTCGTAGTCGTTGCCGATGCAGGTCAGCACCGAGGGATCCACGGTGAGCGCGACGGCGGGCAACGCGCGGCGTTCCCGCTTGTACCGGCCGACGAACTCGGCCACGAGGTGCTGCGCGTCCGCCGCGCTGCCGCCGTTGCCGAAGGTGTAGAGCCGGTGGCCGGCGGCGAACGTGTCCACCAGCAGCCGGCCGACGGCCCGGACCGCGGGCAGCACGTCGGCCATCCGCGTCGCGCTGTGCACGTGGTCGGCCAGTTCTCGCGCCAGGTGGTCGACGGATCGGTCCGTGGCCACGTCGACTCGGTCGGACACCGGTACTCTCCTGTCCCGCTGACCGCCGTCAGCGCACGCTCACCAACGCCTCGGCCTGCTGGCCGAACCGGGTGCCGCCGACCGTGAGGTCCACGGCGATCCGCGCCCGCTCCATCCGTTCCCCGGGCGGGGCGGTGACCACGAAGCCGGCGCTGTGTTCATCGTGTCCGGGTATCTCGGCCCGAAGCACCTGGGGCTCGACGGTCCACCCGTCCGGCACCACCGGCACCACCTCGGCGGGCCGCGGCCCCGGGAACGGGTTGCGGACCTCGACCGACAGCTCCAGCCGCCCGCCCGGCGCCAGTACCGAGCGGTACGGCGTGATGCGCGCGGCGAAGCCCTCCGCGCCGAGGTCCAGGTCGGTGGGCAGCAGCTCGCGATGCAGCCGCGCCAGCCGCTCCCCCTTGGCCAGCAGCATCTCCAGGTACTCACGGTCCACGTCGCGGGGTTGCCAGTGCCCGCTGACCATCAGGTCCGGGTCGAGCCGCAGGTACAGTTCCGCGCTGCGCCGGAAGTCGTCGATCCGGAACCGGTTGCGGTACTGGTAGTTGAGGATCTCCGGCCGTTCGCCGGGCCGCCACTCGGTGGTCTGCTGGTCGCCGGTGGCGATCACCCGCCGACCGTCGACCTGGAACGCGAACGCGGCCGCGTACAGCGTGTGCCCGGGCAGCTCGTGCACGCCGATCTCGTACTCCCGCCAGCGGACCGTGCCACCGACGGGCAGGTCACGGTCGACGGGGATCGGGTCGAACCACAGGCAGGGCAGGTCGAAGGCGCGCGGCGACTCCAGCACGGGCGTCACGTTGGCGGGCGACCACACCTGGCTGCCGTGCACCTCGCGGAGCAGGTTGAACCCGGCCACGTGGTCGTCGTGGTAGTGCGTCGGCACCGCCACCTCGACCCGGTCGACGCCGAAGTCGGCGCGCAGCGCGTCGAGGCCGGCCAGCAGGGGTCGCCGGCTGCCCCGGTCGTTGCCGTCGGGGAGTCCGGTCATCAGGTCGTAGCCGAAGTCGAGCAGCAGGGCGGTGCCGTGCTCGGAGAGCAGGGCGTAGCTGTTCGCGTGGCTGGTGACGTTGCGCAGCAGGTGCGGGGTGACCGGCACCCACGGGTGACGCAGCGTGCGGGTCAGGTCGGCGCGGCCGCGCAGCCGGGTACTGAGCAGGTCCTCCAGCAGCGGCAGGAGCCGCGCGACGGCTGCGGGCGGATCGGTGACCGGCTCCCCGTGCGAGGGCAGCAGCAGGTCCGGCTCGTGGTCGAGCAGCGTCAGGCAGGACAACCCGGTGGCCGCGACGCCCTCCACGCCGGCGAAGCCGTGCCATCCGGTGTACGCCCACTGGGTCGCGGACATCGACCACACCCGCCCGTCGGAGTGCACCAGGTCGCCCACGAAGGCGATCCGGCGCCCGCCGACGGTCACCAGGTAGCTGACCGAGCCCACGGTGTGTCCGGGGGTGGGCAGGGTGTGCACGTCGAAGGAGCCGTACCGGCGGGTGCGGTACTCCTCGACGGTGCCGGCCACCGGCACCTGGTGCAGCAGCGAGAACCGGTCCTGCCGGACGTTGTAGTCGTTGTCCAGCGGGCGGGTACGCCAGTGCTCGTCCACCGCGTCGACGAGGTCGCGTTCGACCGGCGGTACCCAGATCCGGATCCCGGCGGCGGCCGCGCGGGCCAGGCCCTGCACCTGGTCGCGGTGGTGGTGGGTGACGAGGACGTCGGTGACCCGGTCGACCCCGAAGTCGGCCAGGTGATCGAGGATCGCGCCGCTGCCGAAGTCGACGAGGATCGCGTCGGTGCCGTCGCGCAGCAGGTACACCGCGCAGGTGTCGGCGAAGCGGTGCACGTCCGGACCGATGAGCATGGGCCTCCGGGGTGTCGTCGGTCGCTGCCGCCCGGCGGTCAGCCGGAACCGGGTCGGCACACCGGCTGACCGGCGGACCGATGTGGCATCGATTCCATACCGGACCGTACCCACCCGCTCAGGACGACGTCAAGACACCCGGAACCCCGGCCCCGGGCACCGTCAGCGGGGCACGGCTCCCGTCGAACCCCGCACCCGCAGCGACGTCGCCACCCGCACCACCCGGGCGCGGCCGGTCGCCGTCTCGGCCAACCGGTCCAGCAGCAGCTGCGCGGCGCGCCGGCCCATCTCCTGGGTGTGCTGGGAGACCGTGGTGATCCCCGGCTGCACCATCGACATCCAGGGCACGTCGTCGTACGCGGCGAGCGACAGCTCGTCCGGCATCCGGATGCCCCGCCGGCTGATCTCCTCGAAGGCGCCCTGGGCGAGCACGTTGTTCGCGGCGAACACGGCGGTCACCTCCGGATGCTCGTCGAGCAGCGTGCCGGTCGCCCGCCGGGCGGTGTCCGCCTCGAAGCTGGTGTAGGCGACCAGCGCGTCGTCCACCGTCAGGCCGCGGTCGGTGTGCGCCTGCCGGTACCCGGTCAGCCGGCCGGCGCCGGTGGACCAGCGCGTCTCGTCGATCAGCAGGGCGATGTGCCGGTGCCCCAGGCCGATCAGGTAGTCGGTGAGTTCGGCGGCGGCGGTCTCGTTGGCGCTCAGTACCGCGTCACCGCCCGGACCCATCCGCCGGTCGACCTGGACCACCGACACCCCGTGCTGGCGCAGCAGCGCCACCGCCTTCGGCGAGACCGGTGTGATCAGGGCGCCGGGCACCCGCATGGCCACCAGGGTGCGCGCCGCCTCCAGTTCCTCGGCCGCGTCGGCGTTGTCGTTGGTCAGGACCATGTGCATGCCGGCGGCCCGGAGCTGCTCCTCCATCCCGGCGGCCAGGTTGGCGTAGAACGGGTTGCGCAGGTCCGAGACGAGCACGCCGATCGCCCGGCTGGTCCGGTGCCGCAGGCTCCGGGCGTTCGCGTCCGGTACGTAGCCGATGCGCTCCACCGCGGCCCGCACCCGTTCCCGGACCTCGGCGCCCGCGTACCCGGTGCCGTTGAGCGCCCGGGACACGGTGGAGGCCGACACTCCGGCCTCCCGCGCCACGTCCTGCACGGTTGCCCGGTGCGTGGGTTCTCGCCTCACGGGCGGTCCTCGCGATGCCTGGTCACGCCGAGGAGTATAGGTCGGTACGAACAGCGACCGGCCGACCCGACGGGCCGGTCACCGACCCGCGGGCGGCGTGGTCACGGTCGCGCCGCGGAACGCTGCGCGTCCAGGGCCCGGGTCACCTGGGCGATGTAGTCGGGCAGGTCGACGGTGGGCGCCCAGCCCAAGGCCCGCGCCTTGCTGGTGTCGGCCTGGCCGCGGACCCGCTCGCCGCGCCGGGTCGAGGCCACCACGCGGTACTCGCCGCCGAACATCTCGGCGACCTCGATCATCGAGCGCTCGTGCCCGAAGCCCAGCAGGTACCCGTCGCCGGATCCCTTCTGGTAGCAGGTCAGGATGCCGGACACGATGTCGTCGATGTGCGTGAAGTCGCGGGTCTGGGTGCCCGGCGCGACCACGGTGAGCGGTTCCCCGGCGGCGTACTCGGTCTCGAAGATGCCGATCACCGTCGCGTACGTGCCGGTACTGATCTGCCCCGGTCCGTAGACGTTGTAGAAGTAGGTGACCACGTAGTCGAGGCCGTACCAGGTGGCGAAGTTCCGGATGTACTCGACGTTCTTCGCCTTGGTCCACGCGTACGGGTTGAGGTGCTCGTCCTCGCCGCCGTTGCCGAACTTCGAGCTGGAACCCGCGTAGATCAGCTTGGCGCCGTGCTCGTGCGCGAGGCTGACCACTTCCTTGGTGCCGTGCAGGTTGTACTCCCACACCCGGTCCGGCTCGTCGAAGGACTGCGGGATCCGGGAGTACTCGCCCATGTGGAAGATCGCGTCGATCTTGCCGAAGCCACGGTTCGCCCACACCTTCGCGATGTTCACGGTGCTGTCGTGCACGTACGTGACCCGCGCGTCGTCGACGTGGTTGGCCTCCGTGCCGGTGAAGTAGTTGTCCACCGACACGATCCGGATGTCGGCGTAGGCGGACAGCAACCCCCGGACGAGCCGACTGCCGACAAAACCGGCAGCACCGGTCACCAACACCTGCATGCTCGAACTCCCCTGTCACCCCGGTCGTCGGCCGGCGGCTGCGCCGCGGGCGGTCCGCCCGTGCACCCCCGCGCCACCGGGAAAACCGCAGGCCCGAGGGCCGGTACGGCCACGATAAAACCGGAGACACGCTAGCATGCCGCGGTGCCCACTCCCGGCACATCGACGATCACAGTCGGCCAGCACACACCCTGGTCACGAGCGGGGAAGACGCAGCCCCGACAGGCCGCCGTCCACCGGCAGGGCGGTACCGGTCGTCGAACCGGACGCCGGGGAGGCCAGGTACAGCACCGCGCGGGCGACCTCGTCGGCGGACACCAGCCGGCCGATCGGTTGGCGGGCCTCCAGCCGGGTCCGTTCCGCGGCCGGGTCGGCGGCGCGGGCCAGCAGCCGCTCCACCCACGGGGTGTCCACGGTGCCCGGTTCGACGCAGTTGACCCGGATGCCCTCACCGACGAGGTCGGCGGCCATCGCCAGGGTCATCGCGTGCACGGCGCCCTTGGTCGCCGAGTACAGCACCCGCTGCGGCAGGCCGACGGTCGCCGCCACCGACGACGTGTTCACGATCGCGGCCCGGTCGCTTCGGCGCAGGTGCGGCAGCGCGGCGCGGGTCGTCCGGGCGACCCCGACGACGTTGACGTCCAGGTTGCGGTGCCACTCCGCGTCGTCGTTGTCCCCGACCGCGCCCACGGAGCTGATGCCGGCGTTGTTCACCAGGATGTCGACGCCACCGAACGCGGACGCCACCGCGGCCACGGCCTCGTCCAGAGAGGACTGGTCGGTGACGTCCGCCGCCAGTGGCAGCACCGCCGCCTCGCCGCCCGGCCCCGGGTCGACGTCGAGCACCCCGACCCGGGCACCGGCGGCGACGAACGCCCGCGCGCACGCCTTGCCGATCCCCGACCCGCCGCCGGTCACCACCGCGACCAGACCGTCCAGTTCCGCCATCACGTACTCCTCGCTCCAGGGTCCCGTGCCGCACCGAACGAGCCGGCCGTCCCGCCCTCCGGGGCGGCCACCGACCGGAGCGACCGCCCACCGGCGTCACCCCGACCTGCCCACGGCTACCGCCAGGCGGGACCGTCGGGGTAGCCGTACTCCACGATCGACTCGGGCCTCAGCTCGGCAGAGTAGCCCGGTGCGGTCGGCGCGAGGTACGACCCGGCGCGGATCCGTACCGGGTCCACGAAATGCTCGTGCAGGTGGTCGACGTACTCGATGCACCGACCCTCCCGCGAACCCGACACCGCCACGTAGTCGAACAGCGACAGGTGCTGGACGAGTTCGCACAGCCCCACGCCGCCCGCGTGCGGGCACACCGGCACCCCGAACTTCGCGGCCAGCAGCAGTACCGCCACGTTCTCCGTGACCCCGCCGACCCGGCACGCGTCGATCTGCACCACGTCGACGGCCTCGGCCTGCAGCAGTTGCTTGAAGATCACCCGGTTCTGCACGTGTTCGCCGGTCGCCACCTTGACCGGCGCGACGGCCCGGCGGATCGCGGCGTGCCCGAGGATGTCGTCCGGGCTGGTCGGCTCCTCGATCCAGTACGGACCGAACGGCGACAGCGCGCGCATCCACTCCACCGCGGCGGGGACGTCCCACCGCTGGTTGGCGTCCAGCGCGATCGGCACGTCGGGTCCGACGGCCTCCCGGGCCACCCGGAACCGGCGGACGTCGTCGGCCAGGTCGGCGCCGACCTTCAGCTTGATCTGGTGGAAGCCGTCCGCGACGGCCTCCCGGGCCAGCCGGACCACCTTCGCGTCGTCGTAGCCGAGCCAACCGGCCGACGTGGTGTACGCCGGGTACCCCTCGGCCAGTACCCGTGCGGTGCGTTCCGCGCGTCCCGGCAGCCGGTCCCGGAGCAGCTCCAGGGCCTCGGCCGGGGTCAGCGCGTCGGTCAGGTACCGCCAGTCGACCAGGTCGACGATCTGCTCCGGACTCATCTCCGACAGCAGCCGCCACACCGGCCGCCCGGCCAGTTTGCCGGCCAGGTCCCAGGCCGCGTTGATGATCGCCGCGGCGGCGAGGTGCACGACGCCCTTCTCCGGCCCCAGCCAGCGGAACTGCGAATCGTGGGTGAGCCGACGCCCCAGTTCGCCGAGGTCGGCGGCCATGGCGGCCACGTCCGTGCCGACGATGAGCGGCGCCAGCGCCCGGATCGCCGCGCAGCACACGTCGTTGCCGCGGCCGATGGTGAAGGTGAACCCGTGCCCGTCGGGCACCGCCGGGTCGTCGGTACGCAGGATCACGTACGCGGCGGAGTAGTCCGGGTCGGGGTTCATCGCGTCCGAGCCGTCCAGCTCCCGCGACGTCGGGAAGCGGATGTCGTAGGTGTCGACGGCGACCACGGTGGCCATCAGCGTCCTCCCCGGCTCGGGTGGCGACGGGCGGGGTCAGGCATCGCGCAGCTCCTGCCGCTGCCGACCCAGCCCGTCGATCTCCAGCTCCATCACGTCACCGGCCACCAGGTAGGGGAACCGGCCGGACATGGCCACGCCCTGCGGCGTACCGGTGTTCACGATGTCGCCGGGATCCAGCACGGTGTACTGGGACAGGTGCCACAGCAGGTACCCGACGCCGAAGATCATGTCGGAGGTCTTCGAGTCCTGCCGGACCTCGCCGTTGACGAACGACCGCAGCCCCAAATCCTGCGGGTCGGCCACCTCGTCGGGGGTGACCAGCCACGGACCGAACGGGTTGAACGTCTCGCAGCTCTTGCCCTTCGACCACTGGCCGCCCGACTCGTCGCGCTGGAAGGTCCGCTCCGACACGTCGTTGGACACCGCGTACCCGGCGACGTGCGCGAGGGCCTCCTCGGGCGAGTCGAGGTAGCGGGCCCGGCGCCCGATCACGACGCCCAGCTCGACCTCCCAGTCGGTCGTCCGGGCGCGCCGCGGGATCAGTACGTCGTCGTTCGGGCCGACCAGCGTGTTGGGTGCCTTGTAGAACAGGATCGGCACCTCCGGCGCGGGCGAACCGGACTCCGCGGCGTGCGCGGCGTAGTTCTGCCCGATGCACAGGATCGAGCCGGGCCGGGCGACCGGCGCGCCGATCCGTTCCCCGGTGATGTCCACCTGGGGCAGGTCGCCGGCGGTCCACGCGGCGCGGACCCGGTCCACGCCGCCGGAGGCGAGGAAGTCGCCGTCGATGTCCCGGGTCACCCGGGACAGGTCGTGGTGGACGTTGTCCCCGGTGGCCAGGACCGGCCGCTCCGCGCCCGGCTCCCCCACCCGCATCAGCTTCATGATCCTCGGACCTCCAGTTGGTACGTGCGGACCGCGGTGGCGCCGAAGAGGGCCGCGCGCTCCGGGTCGGTCAGGGTGGGCAGGGCGGCGCGCAGCGCGCCGAGCACCCGCCCGTAGTCGGCGACGGTGGTGCAGACCGGCCAGTCCGAGCCGAACATGAGCCGGTCCGGGCCGAACAGGTCCACCGCGGTAGCGACGTACGGCCGCAGGTCGTCGACCGTCCAGCGGGCCGGGTCGGCCTCGGTGACCATGCCGGACAGCTTCATCGTCACGTTCGGGCAGCGCGCCAGCGGTGCGACGGCGGTGCGCCATTCGACGAGCCCATCGGCGCCGGCCGCGATGCGGGGCTTGCCGAGGTGGTCGAGGACGAAGCGGACCTCCGGCACGGCCGCGGCGGCCCGGGCCGCTGCGGCGAGCTGGTCGACCCGGACGACGAGGTCGAAGGCGAGCCCGGC
>JBAUUM010000829.1:0-6498 GCA_049582705.1 Actinocatenispora sp. | reverse complement strand
TGGTCGACGACGCCCGCGATCGCCGCGTACGTGCGTGCCGAGGTACGCCATACCGAGCCGTCGGCCACCCTCGACCCGCGGTTCGGTCGGATGGCGGCGCTGACCAACCCGATCTTCCTCGGCGGCCTCGACCGGTCCTGACCGCCCGGTCTGCGTCCCGACGCCGCCGCCCCCTCCGTCCCGCTTCTGTGCAGCGAAACGCCGAGTGGTTCGGTGTGTTGCTGCACAGAACGGGGGGCGCCGTGTCCCGCCGCCTTGCCGCTGCGCGCGGTCAGGCCTCGGCGCCCTCCAGCGCCGCGACCCGGTCCGCGTCCGCGAGCTGTTCCCCGTCCTCGGCGGAGTAGAGCAGTACGCGGCCCGGCACCGGTGCCGCCCAGCCCGTCGTGCCCGGCTCGGGCTCGGCCTCCTCGTCGACCACCACCCCGAGCTGCTGATCGCCGTTGTCCAGGGTGACCAGGGACGTGGTGCCCAGGTTCTCCACGGTGCTCACCGTGCCGGACAGTGCGTCCGGTGTCTCGGAGGCGGAGAAGCGCAGGTACTCGGGGCGGATCCCGACGACCAGTTCTGTGCCGTCGGCGATCTCGCTGCCGTCGGGCCGGACGGCACCCATCGGCATCGGCAGGCTGCCCGCGCCGAGGACGAGGCGCCCGCTGCGTACGGTGGCGTCGAGCAGGTTCATCGGCGTGGCACCGATGAAGTTCGCGACGAACACGTTGGCGGGCTTGCGGAACACCTCGCGGGGTGTGCCCACCTGACGGATCCGGCCGGCCTCCATCACCGCGATCCGGTCGGCCAGCGCGAGCGCCTCGGCCTGGTCGTGGGTGACGAAGATCGTGGTGATGCCCAGCTCGCGTTGCAGCCGCTTGAGGAACGTCCGCGCCGACAACCGGAGCCGTGCGTCCAGATTGGACAGTGGCTCGTCGAACAGGAACGCCTGCGGGTGCGCGATGACCGCCCGGGCCAGCGCGACGCGCTGCTGCTGCCCGCCGGACAGCTCGCTGGGCCGGCGGGCCATCAGCTCGGCCAACGCCAGCCCCTCGCCGGTCTGCCGGGCCCGCTCGTGCCGTTCGGCACGGGGGACCCGCTTGATCCGCAACGGGTACGCGATGTTGTCCAGCACGGTCATGTGCGGGAAGAGCGCGTAGTCCTGGAAGACCATGGCCAGGTCGCGCTGGCCGGGCTGCATCCGGGTGACGTCGCGTCCGCCGATG
Source organism: Actinocatenispora sp. (assembly GCA_049582705.1). Taxonomy (GTDB): domain Bacteria; phylum Actinomycetota; class Actinomycetes; order Mycobacteriales; family Micromonosporaceae; genus Actinocatenispora. The sequence goes on along the minus strand of JBAUUM010000829.1, from coordinate 5,287 downwards.
CTCAGCCGGCCGGAGGTGGCTTCCTCCAGGCCGGCGATGGTGCGTAGCAGCGTGGTCTTGCCGCAGCCGGATGGTCCTAGCAGGGCGAAGAACTCGCCGTCGTGGATCGTCAGGTCCAGCGCGTCCACGGCCCGCACCCCGCCGGGGTAGGTCTTGGACAGGCCAGTCAGCTCGATGCTCGCCATCAGCCCTTGATCCCTCCCTGGAAGCGGAACCCGTACCGCTTGTTGACCAGCAGGTACAGCAGTACCACCGGCACCGAGTAGAGCAGCGAGAAGGTGGAGATCAGCGCGAAGTTGGGCTGGCCGCCCTCGTCGTAGAACGTGTACATGATGACCGCCGCCGGCTGCTTGGCCGCGTCCCGCAGCAGGATGTACGGCAGCAGGAAGTTTCCCCACACCTGCACGATCGACCACACCGCGATGGTCGCCAGGCCGGGCCGGACGATCGGCGCGACCACATGCCGCAGGATCTGGAACGGGCTGGCGCCGAACACCCGCGCCGACTCCTCGTACGAGCGGGGTACCGCGTCCATGAAGTCCTTGAGGATGAAGATCGCCGAGGGCAGCAGGCCACCGGTGAGCACCAGGACCAACGCCAGCCGGTTGTCGATCACGTGCAGCTGGAACAGCATCAGGAACAGCGGCACCATCGCCGCCGTACCGGTGACGATCGAGGACAGCAGCAGGATGCCGTAGAGCAGCGCGTCCCGGCCGGGCAGCCGTACCCGGGACAGCGCGTACGCGGCGCTACCCGCGAAGACCACCGCGAGCAGCGCGGCGCCGATGGCCAGCAGCAGCGAATTGACGACCGAGTGTAGCGCGTACGGGTTGGCCAGCAGCACGTCGAAGTTGTGCAGCGTGAAGCTGGGCGCCGGGATCCGGTACGACGGGCTGCTGGCGAACGGCGTGAACACCAGCCACAGCAGCGGCAGCGCGAAGAACACGATGACCAGGCAGGCGAAGACGTACAGGCAGAGCCGGCCCACCACGTGCCGGGCCGTCGCGCGCGCCTCCGCCGAGGAGGCACCGCCGTCCCGCGTGGCCCGTCCGTTCCCGGTGCCCGGCGCGGGTCCGGTGTCCCGCGTGGGTCCAGCGTTCCGGGCGGGTCCGGTGTCCCGGGTGGGCGCGGTCGCCGCCGTGTCCCGGCCGGTCCCGCGCGGCGCGTTCATGACGACCTCCGGCGCAGCAGGCGCAGGTAGAACGCGGCGATCACGAGGTTGATCAGCAGCATGATCAGCGATATCGCCGAGCCGTAGCCGAGCTGGCCGCCCTCCACCGAGGTGCGGTACACGTACACCGGCAGGGTCTCCGAGGCGTGGTCGGGGCCGCCGCCGGTGAGCATGTACGGCGAGAAGTCGTTGAACGTCCACAACGTGATCAGCAGCGTGTTGGTGAGGATGTGCCCGCGGATGTGCGGCAGCACCACGTCCCGCAGCACCCGTAGCGGTCCCGCGCCGTACAGCCGGGCGGACTCCAGCTGGGTGGCGGGCACCGCGCCGAGGGCCGCGGAGTAGAGCAGCATCGAGAAGGCGGTGCCACGCCACACGTTGAACACCACGATCGTCGCGAGTGGATGGTCCAGGGTCCAGGCCGCGCCCGGCGTGGACAGGATCGCGTTGAGCGTCCCGTCGTTGCGGTCCAGCAACGCCTGCCACAGGAACACCACCACGGTGCCCGGCAGGATCCAGGCCAGCAGGACGAGCGAGTTGACCACCGCGCGGACCCAGCCCAGCGCCCGGCGCATGACGCCGGCGAGTACGAAGCCGAGCAGGTTCTGCCCGATCACCGCGGAGCCGAGTACGAACGCCGCGGTGATCGCCAGGGAGTTGCCGAACCGTGCGTCGGTCAGCGCGTCGTGGTAGTTGCCCAGCCCGACGAACTGCGGCGCCGCCGCGTTGGTGCCGGTGAGGTCGTACTTGAGGACACCCAGGTAGAGCGTCCACAGGGCGGGGAAGACCAGGAACGCGGCGATCAGGGCCAGTGCCGGCAGGACGAACGCGACGGCCCGCCCGGTGCCGAGCCCGGCCACGTCGCGGGCCACGCCGCGACGCGACCGGCCGTCCACGGCCGCCTCGACGCCGTCAGTTGGAGGTGACGTGGTCGTCGCCGACAAGCTTCACCACACCCTGCTGGTACGCGTCGGCCACCGAGTCGACCGACTTGCCGGCGACGATCTGGCCGCTGGCCTCCTCGAGCAGCGCCGCGACCGAACTGTAGTGCTCCTCCGACGGCCGGAACCGGGTCACCGGCACGACCTTGTCGGCGATGTACAGCAGCGCCGGGTCGTTGCGGAGGATGTCGCGGTTCACGGTCTTGTTGGCGGTGATCCGCACCGTGTCGCCGAGGCTGGACTTGATCTGACGCGCCGAACTCATGTAGGTGAGCAGATCCCAGGTCTGCTGCGGGTACTTGGTGTTCGGGTTGATCGCGTAGCCGCCGCCACCGGACATGCTGACGAAGTCCTGACCGTCCACACCGGACCCGGGCTTCTCGGCGGGGATCATCGCGTACCCGACGGTCGAGTTGCGGTCCTTCATCGCGGTGGCGTTGCAGATCTCCTTCTGCGGGCAGACGATCGAACGCCACAGGTAGTCGCTCTCGCCGATGATGCCCAGCTTGCCGGCGGAGAACTCGCTGAACGACTCGTCCCGGCCGTTCGGGTCCTGCTGGAGCTTCGGGTCACCGAGCCCGGATCCGCCGTACAGCGAGCGGTAGAAGGTGAGCACCTCGCGGATCGCCTTCGTGTTGCCCTGGTACTTGCCGGTCTTCGTGTCGTAGATCTCGGCGCCGGCCCCGGCCAGCAGCGGCAGGAAGCCCTGCATCGTGGTGGCCTCGGTCATCGGCGTGCCCGCGTTGATCTGGATCGGGGTCACGCCGGACACCTTCTTGAGCTTCCGGCCGGCGCTCAGGATGTCGGCCCAGCTCTTCGGCTGCCAGTTGGTCGGCAGCCCGGCCCTGGCGAACAGTTTCTTGTTGTAGTACAGGACCCGGCCGTCGGTGCCGGTGGGCACGCCGTAGTACTTGCCGTCCTGCGAGACGTTGCGCTGGACCTGCTTGTCGATCTGCTTCCAGCCGGCCCAGTCGTCCACCTTGGACCCGACGATCTTCTCCAGCGGCTCGACGTACCCGGCCTTGGCGTACTGGCTGATCGTGTCGCCGCCGATGGTGAAGATGTCCGGGCCGCCGCCGGCCTTCAGCGACAGCTGCAGCTTCTGGCCGTACTTGGCGTCGTCGATGCCGTTGGCCTGGTAGGTGACCTTGACGTCCAGCCCCTTGGCCTTCTCGACCTTCTCAAACTCCGGGATCAGCGTCTTGGTGATCCAGTCCGCCTCGGCGGAGTTCTTGCCGCCGGAGATGGCGTTGGTGTTGATGGACAGCGAGACGTGCTTCGCGTTCGCGTTGCGCTGCGGGTCGCCGCCGCTCTCGCTGTGCTGTGCGCTGACGCAGCCGGTCGTGGTCAGGCCGATGACCGTCAGGGTCGCCACCGCTACGGTCAGATGTCGAACACGCATCAGTTCTGGCCTTTCGCTAGACCGCCCGGGTCCGCCGGGGCATGCGGACACTCCGCACACCTTGCCATGACGTTTCCAGTGTTCCTAGACCCGCTGGCAAAGATTTTCACGACATTCCGGGCGGTGTTCCGGCCGGCTGACCGGGCGGTCCGGCGTTCCGGGGGCTCCCCGCTTCACCATCTCCGGACGTGATCCTGACCTCGATGCGGGTTCACGCCGGTACCGACGGGGAACGACAGGGAACATGACTGCCGTGGTGATTCCCCAGCCAGGACAGACCGTTCTTCTCGACGCCCGCACCGGTCCCCAGTTCGCCGCCCGCACGATCCGCCTGCGCCTGACCCGGCCGGTCGAGCCGTACGCTCCCGACGCCGGCACTCTGTCCCAGAGTTCGGGCGCCGCCCGTTGGTGGATCCTGACCGGCTCCCGTCTCGGCCCCGACGACGAACCGCTCGGCCTGTGCACCGTCACGATCCGCGCGACCACCCTGCGGATCGAACCCCGGCCACCGGCGGTGAGCTGGAGTCCGTGAGCCGGTCCGCGACCCGCTTTCTCCGTATCGCCGGCCGACGTGGCGGTGCCGGCCGCCCTGTCGAATGGCCGACGTGGCGGTGCCGGCCGCTCGGCGGTCGTCCGGCCCGACCCTCGTTCCGCCGGTTGACGTGGTGCCACCTGTCGCCTGGTGGCCACGGTCCGGGCCCGCCCTCCGTTCGCCGGCTGACGGAGCGACACCTGTCACGTGCCGGTCATGGTCCGAACACCGCCCCGTCGGGCGCGACTGAGTGCACCGGCGCTGGTCCGGGGCCGGTACGCTGGATGCGAGCGGTGGTGGGATCCGACCGGGCTGTCCGCCGGTCGGTCCGCGCGGACCGCAACAGGCGATGAGGAGGCGGCGTTGAAGAGCTCGAACCCGATGCTCAACCGCATGCTGCGCAACGCGGTGCGTGACCGGGTCCCGGCCGGTTCTTCGTACGGCTACGGCCAGCAGGGCTACGGCCAGCAGGGCTATGCCGGCCAGGGTGGTTACCAGCAGCCCGGCTATGCGCAGCCCGGCTACCCGCAGGGTGGCTACCCGACGATGCCCGGCATGATGGCCCCGCCGCAGGTGCGGCCGATGACGCTGGACGACGTCGTCATCCGCACGCTGGGGCTGCTGCTGCTGACCGGCGCGGTCGGCGCAGCCAGTTGGCTGCTGATGCCGAGTGTCGGCCCGCTCGCCGGCGTGCTGCTCGCCGTGGCCGCGATCGCCACACTGGGCATCGCCCTGTTCTCCTGGTTCCGGCCGATCACCAACCCGGCGGTCATCTCGGTCTACGCGGTGGCGCAGGGCCTGCTGCTGGGCGCGGTCAGCCGGGTCTTCGAGCACTACTACCCGGGCATCGTGCTGCAGGCGGTGGTCGCCACGTTCGCGATCTTCGCGGGCATGACCGTGCTCTACAAGTTCCGGGTGCTGCGGGCGACGCCCCGGTTCACCAAGTTCCTGATCGGCGCGGTCATCGGCGTCGTCGTGCTCAGCTTCTTCAACCTGATCCTGAGCTCGTTCGGCCACAACCCGGGCCTGATCCAGTACGGTCCGACCGGGCACGTGAGCTGGATGCCGATCGTGTTCAGCGTGGTCTGCATCGTGGTCGGTGCACTGTCCTTCGTACTGGACTTCGCCGCCGTCGAGGAGGGCGTGCGGGCCGGTGCGCCGCAGCGGTACGCCTGGTTCTGCGCCTTCGGCCTCCTGGTCGGCCTGGTCTACCTGTACTGGCAGATCCTGCGGATGCTGGG
>JBAUUM010000828.1:0-1708 GCA_049582705.1 Actinocatenispora sp. | reverse complement strand
GCCCTGGACGGTGTCGGCGCGCGGTGTCGACGCGCTGCGCGCCCAGGCCGGGCGGCTGCTCGAACACCTCGTCGACCATCCCGGCGTCCGGCCGCTCGACGTCGGCCACTCACTGGTGACGACCCGTTCGGCGTTCGAGCACCGCGCGGTGCTCGTCGGCGACGACCGGGACGAGCTGACCGGCGGGCTGGCCGCGCTCGCCGCCGGTGAGCAGGCCGACACCGTGGTACGGGGGATCGCGGACGTCGACGGCCGTACCGTGTTCGTCTTCCCCGGCCAGGGCTCGCAGTGGGCCGGCATGGCGGTGGAACTGCTGGACACCGAGCCGGTCTTCGCCGCGCGGCTCGCCGAGTGCGCCGACGCGCTCCGCCCGTACGTGGACTGGTCGCTGTTCGACGTGCTGCGCGAGGAGCCGGGCGCGCCCGGCCTGGACCGGGTCGACGTCGTGCAGCCCGCGTCGTTCGCGGTGATGGTCGCGCTGGCGGCGCTGTGGCAGTCGGCGGGCGTACGGCCCGAGGCCGTCGTCGGGCACTCGCAGGGCGAGATCGCCGCGGCCTGCGTGGCCGGCGTGCTGTCCCTGGACGACGCCGCCCGTGTGGTCGCGCTGCGCAGCCGGGCGATCGTCGCGCTGGCCGGCGAGGGTGGCATGGTGTCCCTCGGCCTGCCTGCCGAGCAGGTCGTCGAGCGTATTGCCGGCTACGGCGGGCGGATCTCGGTCGCCGCCTACAACGGTCCCCGCTCCACTGTCGTGTCCGGCGAACCCGCCGCCCTCGACGAGCTGGTCGCCGCGTGCGAGACCGAGGAGATCCGGGCCCGGCGCGTCGCCGTCGACTACGCCTCGCACTCCGCCCAGGTGGAACGGATCGAGGACGCGCTGGCCGAGGCCCTCGCGCCGGTCCGGTCCCGGCAGGCGGAGATCCCGATGTTCTCCACGCTCACCGGCGAATGGTTGACACCCGGCGATGTCGGGCCGGACTACTGGTACCGCAACCTGCGGCACACCGTGCGGTTCGAACGGGCGGTCCGTGGCCTGCTCGCCGACGGCTTCCGCACGTTCGTCGAGTGCAGCGCGCATCCCGTACTGGGCATGGCGGTCCAGGAGACCGTCGAGGCCGTCGGCACCGAGGACCCGACCGTGGTGATCGGCTCGCTGCGGCGCGGCGAGGGTGGCCGGCGCCGGTTCCGCCTCTCGCTCGCCGAGGCGTACGTGCGGGGCGCGGCGGTGGACTGGTCCACGATCTACGGCCCGCACGCCCCCCGCCGGGTGGAGCTGCCCACGTACGCGTTCCAGGGCCAGCGGTACTGGCTGGCCGACGTGCTGACCGCGCCGTCCGAGCTGCCCGTCGACCGGGTGGACGCGCAGTTCTGGGAGGCCGTGGAGAGCCAGCAGCTGGAACGGCTCGCGGACACCCTGGTGGTGGACGAGAGCGCGCTGGGGCAGGTGCTGCCCGCGCTGTCGGCCTGGCGCCGGCAGCGGCGCGAACAGTCCACCGTGGACAGTTGGCGCTACCGGGTGACCTGGAAACCGGTCCCGCAGGACCGGGCCGCCGGCCTGACCGGCCAATGGCTGGTCGTACTGCCGGCCGGGTTGGAGACCGACGAGACGGTCAGCACCGTCCTGAGTGGACTCGAACGGTTCGCCGAGCGGATCGGCACCGTCGCGGTGCCCGCCACCGGCGCCGACCGGGCGTCCGTCGCGGGGCTGGTC
>JBAUUM010000827.1:0-6688 GCA_049582705.1 Actinocatenispora sp. | reverse complement strand
TTGCTGCACGGAACGGGGTGGGTCCGGGAACTGTGCAGCGGCGCGCCGCGCGAATCGGCGTGTTGCTGCACGGAACGGGGTGGGTCCGGGAACTGTGCAGCGGCGCGCCGCGCGGATCGTGCGATGCGGTGCCGGTCAGCGGAGGCCGTGGAAGAACGCGCGGACGTCGCCGACCAGCAGGTCGGGAGCCTGGAGCGCGGCGAAGTGACCACCACGGTCGAACTCCGACCAGTGCACCACGGTGTGCTCGCGTTCGGCGAACCGGCGGACCGTCGAGTCGCCCGGGAACACCGCGACGCCCGTCGGCACCGGTGACCGGTCGACCGCCCGGCCCCAGGACGCGGCCGACTCGCGGTACAGGCGGGCGGCGGACCCGGCCGTGCCGGTCAGCCAGTACAGGCTGACGTTGGTGAGGATCGCGTCGGTGTCGATGCTGCCGACGCGTTCGCCGTAGTCGTCGAACCATTCCGTGTTCCAGGCCAGCAGCCCGACGGGCGAGTCGAGCAGTCCGTACGCCAGCGTCTGCGGCCGGGTGGCCTGGATCTGCGCGTAGCCGGACCGCTGCTCCCGCCACCGGGTCAGGTTCGCCAGTCGACCGTGCTCGGCGGCGGTGAGGCCGTCCATCTCCCCGGGCGCGCCGGTCGGCAGCGCGGAGAGCGCGTTGACGTGCAGGCCGACGACCTGGTCCGGTGCGATCCGGCACAGTTCGGGTGACACGCGGGCGCCCCAGTCGCCGCCCTGCGCGCCGTACCTGCGGTAGCCGAGCCGGCGCATCAGCGTCGCCCAGGCGCGGGCGATGCGGGTGGTGTCCCAGCCCGGCTCCGTGGCCGGCCCGGAGAAGCCGAACCCGGGCAGCGACGGCGCGACCACATGGAACGCGTCCGCGGGGTCGCCGCCGTGCGCACGCGGATCGGTAAACGGCCCGAGGATGTCGAGGAACTCGGCGACCGAGCCGGGCCAGCCGTGCGTGAGGACCAGCGGCAGCGCGTCCGGCTCCGGCGACCGGACGTGCAGGAAATGCACGTTCTGCCCGTCGATGCTCGTCGTGTACTGCGGGAACGCGTTCAGCGCCGCCTCGTGCCGCCGCCAGTCGTACCGCTCCTGCCAGGCCCGGGCGAGTTCGCGGACCCGCGCCAGGTCCACGCCGTACTCCCAGCCGGTGCCGGGCAGCGCGTCCGGCCAGCGGGTCCGGGCGAGCCGCTCGGCGAGGTCGTCCAGGTCCGCCTGTGGGATGTCGATCCGGTACGGGCGGATCTCGTCGACGTCGGTCATGCGCACGACGTTAACGCCGATTCCGGCCAGTTCCCGACCGCTGCCCGGGTCAGCGGGCCGCCGGCACCGGTGCCTCCGTACGGTCGTCGGCCGCCGCGGGTTCGGTCCGGGACGTCGGCCCTGGTTCGTCCGATTCGGACAGTCCGAACCGTCGGTGCAACGCGCGCAAGGGCTTCGGCGACCACCAGTTCGCGTCACCGATCAGCCGCATGAAGGCCGGCACGAGTACACCTCGGACCAGGGTGGCGTCCACGATCACCGCCAGCGCCAGCCCGATGCCGAACATCTTCAGCATCGCGACGTGCGAGGCGCCGAAGGAGACCAGCACCACGGCGATCAGGAGCGCGGCGGCGGTGATCAACCGGCCGGTGCGTTGCAGACCACTGGCCACGGCGGCCCGGTTGTCGCCGGTGGCCAGGTACCGCTCACGCACCCGGGACAGCAGGAACACCTCGTAGTCCATGGACAGCCCGAACGCGATGCAGAACATCAGCACCGGCACGGTCATGTCCAGGTACCCGGTGGTGATCGGGTGGCCGATGAGCCCGCCGAGGTGCCCGTCCTGGAAGACGTACACCATGGCGCCGAACGTCGCGGTCAGGCTCAGCACGTTGAGCAGGATCGCCTTCACCGGCATGATCAGGCTGCCGGTGAACAGGAACAGCAGAACGATCGTGGAGACCGCGATGATCACGGCCGCCGCCGGCATCCGGTCGACCATCTCGTGCTTGGTGTCGTACAGGTACGCGGCGCGGCCGCCGACCAGCCGGTCGTGGCCGGGCGCGGCGGTGTCCCGGACGTCGGCGACGAGCCGCTGGGTGGCGTCGGACTGCGAACCCCGGTCGCTCACGACGGTCAGCCAACTGTCGGTTCCGTTGGAGTACCGGGCGCTCGCCGGACCGGCCTTCGCCACCTGCCGGCCGTGCGCGTACGAGCCGGTGGCGGTGTCCACCCGCCCGACGTGGTCCAGCGTGGACAGTGTCGTGGCGTACCCGGACAGGGTCCGGTCCGCGTGCACGCCGTGCACCACCACCGACAGCGAGCGCTCGCCGGAGTTGTCGAAGTCGGTCCGCAGGTCCTGCGACGCCTGCTGCACCGCCGAACTCGACGGCAGCTGCCGGTCGTCGACCAGCCCGAACGAGATGTGCCAGAACGGGCTGCCGAGCAGCACCAGCAGCACGATCACGCCGAGCCCGAACGGTACCGGCCGGCGCATCACGCGCACCGCGAGGTTGTGCCAGAACCCCCCGCCCCCGGCGGAGGCACGGCGCCGGGCCCGCCAGCGCCGACGCAGCGGCGCCAGCACGTCGAGCGTGTTCACCCGGGTGCCCAGCAGCGCGAGCAGGGCGGGCAGTACCAGGACGGCGCCGACCGCGGCGAGCAGCACCACGGCCACCCCGCCGTACGCGAAGGACTTCAGGAAGTCCAGCGGGAACACCAGCAGGGCCGCCATGCCGAGCGCGACGGTCACCGCGGAGAACAGCACCGTACGGCCGGCGCTCCGCAGGGTGGCGGCGATCGCGTCGTGCACGGTGGCCCGGTCGGCGTGTGTGTGGGCGCCGCGTTGCGCCAGCTCCTCCCGATAGCGCGTCAGCATGAAGAGGCTGTAGTCGATGGCCAGGCCGAGCCCCAGCGCGGTCGTCAGGTTCAGCGCGTAGGTGGACACCGAGGTCACGTGCGTGAGCAGGTCCAGTACCAGCATCGTGGACACGATGGACAGTCCGCCGATGAGCAGCGGCAGCGCCGCCGCGACCACGCTGCCGAAGACCACGACCAGCAGCAGCGCGGTGATCGGGGTGGCGATCATCTCGGAGACCTCGAGGTCGTGGTGGGTCTGCCGGTTCAGCTCCGAGTACACCTGTGCGGTGCCGGCGAACCGCAGGTCCAGGCCGCCGGCGTGGTCCCGCAGCTCCGGGGTGAGCCGCTTCGCGGCGTTCATGTACTCGTCCTCGTCCCCGGACAGCCGCAGCTGGATGAGGCCGCGGGTGCCGTCCTGGGAACGCATCGTGGACGGGTGCCCGGAGGTCCAGTACGACTGCATGCCCGCGACGCCGTCGGCGTGCCCGGCCCAGCGGGCCAGCCGGGTGGCCTGTCGGGCCACGGACGGGTCGTCGGGCCCGTGGGCGCCGCGGACGATCACGACGAGGTTGGACTCACCGGCGTGGAAGTCGTGGGCGAGCGCGCTGCTGGCCCGGCCCGACTCCGAGTGCGGGTCGGTGAAGCCGCCGCCGGACAGCTTGTCGCCGACGCCGCCGCCGAACACTCCGGCGAGCGCGGCGGCGAGCACGGCCAGGACCAGAACGGTGACGCGGTGGCGTGCCAGCAGGGTGCCCAGTCGAGAGAGGGTCATGCCTGAAGCCTGCGCGAACGAGGGCGCCGGCGACTTGTACGAATCTGCTGCCGGTCCGGGTGTGCTGCGCCACGTCCCCCCGCCACCGGTCGTCGCGCCCGCCGTAGTCCGCCCGTCGTCGGGCTTGCCTCGAACCGTGCAGCGACACGCCGATTTATTCGGCGTGTCGCTGCACAGAACGAGGATGGTTCGCGAGCTGTGCAGTGAAACGCCGAACCGCTCGGCGTGTCGCTGCACAGAAACGCGTCGCGGCACGGAAGCGCGGGGCAGCCGGTGTCGGTACGCGCGGGGCAGCCGGTGTCGGTACGCGCGGGGCGGCCGGTGTCGGTACGCGCGGGGCGGGGCGGTCAGAGCCAGCGCATGTCGCGGATGAACTCGGACGGGTTGATGCCGAACATCTGGCGGCAGGCCCGGTTCATGTGCGCCGAGTCGGTGAAGCCGGCGGCGTGCGCCGCGACACCGAGCGTGGCGCCGTCCCGGAGCGCGTCGACCACCTTCTGCAGCCGCGCCCACCGGACGTACGCCCGGTACGGCAGGCCCAGCTCGACGGTGAAGAGATGACCGAGCCGGCTGGTGGACAGGCCGACCTCCGCGGCGAGTCCGCTGAGCCGTACGCCCCGGGACAGCCGGTCCGGGATCAGCTCGACGGCGCGCCGCAGTCCGGGGTGCAGGGTCGGCGGGTCCGGGGGATCGGTGTCGGCCAGCGCCCGGAGCGCGGTGTCGAGCAGTTCGCTGCCGCCGGGGTCGTCCGCGCCGGGCCGGTGTACCAGCGGCGAGCAGGGCGCGGCCGCCGCGATCCAGCCGTCCGGCCCCTCGTACTCGGTGCCGGCGCGGTGCAGTCGCGCGGTCAGCAGCTGCCCGGCCGGGGTCTGGGGGTCGAGGACGGCCAGGAGCGCCTCGGCGGGTTCGGTGGGCTCGCCGGCCCGGAGGCCGAGCGCGGAGTGTGGTTCGCCGGGCGGCAGGATCGCGGCCCGGGGACCGGTGGCGGTCAGCGCAGCGCACCGGCCGGCGTCGTCCAGCAGGTCGATCCGGCCGCTGACGGCGAGAATCAGCCCGATCGCGACGGACGAGTGGATCGGCACCTCGCTGATCGTGCCGTAGTAGACCATTCGTCCTGGTTTGAGCTGCACCGTACCGGCCCACGACATGCTCTGATTCCACCACTGCCCCGCACACCGACCCCCGGTGGACCGGGCCGCCGGCTCACCGGCCAGACTGAGCGACTGTGACCGAGCAAAATCGCACCCACCACGCCGGCCCTCGCCACCGCCTGCGTCGCGCGGCAGCCGTGCTCGCGATGTCCGCGGTGGTCGCCGCCGGCGCCACCGCCTGTCAGGTACAGCCCGGCGCGGCGGCGTTCGTCGACAACCAGCGCTTCACCCAGACCCAGGTCGAGACGATCTTCGACTCGATCCGCGACGGCTACAAGGGCAAGCTGCCCTCCAGCCAGTTCGCCAACGTACGGCAGGCGGTCACCAAGGACCTGGTCATGCGGGACCTCGCCAAGCGGGTGGCCGAGCAGAAGCACCTCAAGGTGAGCCCACCGGACTACAAGGAGATCTCCCAGCAGTCCGGGCTGCCGCAGGACAACAGGTACGTCCGGCTGGAGGCGCAGACCCGCTCGTACGTCAACGCGATCCGCAACGGTGCCTCGCCGAAGAAGCCCAGCGAGTCCGACGTACGCGAGATCTACCGGTCGTTGGTCCGCAGCGGTGTCGACCCGCGCCGGCTGCCGTTCGACGCGCTGCGCAAGGGCCTGCCGCCGGGCACCGGGAAGGCCGTCGCCGCCCGCGACGAGCTGCTCGACGCCGCGCACAAGTACCACGTCGACGTGAACCCGCGGTACGGCAAGCTGGACTACTCGCTGACCGCGGTGTCCTTCCAGGACCCGTCGTCCGGGCAGATGCTGGTCGGCTCGCTCACCGTTCCGCTCGGCGGCGGCTCGCCCGACGTGGTGCACACCGCCCCCGCCGAGAATCCGCTGCAAGGCTGAGCGATGGCCGGGCCGGTCGAGCGGATCGTCCTGCTGCATACCTCGCCGAGGCTGCCGGCCGGACTGCTGACCGCCCGGGCCTGGGACCTGGTCCGGGCCGCCCCCGTGTACACGGGGGCGGACAGCCCGCAGGCCGGGGCGCTGCGTGCCGCCGGGGTACGGCTCGACGTACTGGACGGTGCCGCCGGGGAGCAGGCCGAGACGCTGCTGTCCGCGGACGCCGACACCGTCGTGTGGCTGGCCGGCCCGGACGGTGACCTCGCGCTGGCCCGCGCGCTGAGTCAGCGACTGGTCGGCGCGGCCCGTTCGCCGCAGATCGAGGCCGAGTACGGCTCGTGGGACCCGCCCGGCGCGCGGCTGCTCGACGCCGTCGCGGTGATCGACACCCTGCGCACCAGCTGCCCCTGGGACCGCGAGCAGACCCACGCGTCGCTCGCGCCGTACCTGCTGGAGGAGGCGTACGAGGCGTACGACGCCATCGGGTCCGGCGACCGTGGGCACCTGCGCGAGGAACTCGGTGACGTCCTGCTCCAGGTCGTGTTCCACGCCCGGGTGGGCGCGGAGGACGCCGGCGGCACCGGGGATCCGGGCCGTACGGCGGACGCGGGAGACGCTCAGGACACGGGACACGCCGGGGACACGAACCGCGACGAGGACGCCGGGGGCGCGGTGGACACCGGGAGCCCGGTGGACACCGGGGGCGCGGCACCTCCGGTGGGCACGGAGGGCGCGGACGGCGGTCGGTTCGACATCGACGACGTGGCCGCCGGCCTGGTGGACAAGCTGGTACGCCGGCACCCGCACGTGTTCGCCGACGTGACCGTGTCGGACGCCGCCGAGGTCCACCGGAACTGGGAGGACATCAAGCGCGCGGAGAAGTCCCGCGAGTCGGCGATGGACGGTGTACCGCTCGGTCAGCCGGCGCTGTCGCTGGCCCAGAAGCTGCTCTCCCGGGCCGGCGTCCGGCCGGCGACCGATCCCGCCGACTCCACCGATCCCGCTGACCCCACCGGTTCGGCCGACCCGGCCGGCCCGGAAGGTCCCACCGGCGCCATGGCCGACAGGGCCCTCGG
>JBAUUM010000826.1:0-10007 GCA_049582705.1 Actinocatenispora sp. | reverse complement strand
CCGAGGGCGGGCGGCCGCCGTGCCGGGGCCCGCGCCTACCATCGGGGCATGACGGACTGCCTGTTCTGCAAGATCGTCGCGGGTGACATCCCCGCGAAGGTCCTCCACGACGAGGGACGCACCCTGGCGTTCGCCGACATCGAGCCGCAGGCGCCCACGCATGTCCTGGTGATCCCGAAGGAGCACTACGCCACGGCGGCCGACGCCGCGGCGGCGGATCCGGCCCTGCTGGGCGAACTGGTCACCGCCGCGCAGCACGTCGCGGAGGAGGCGGGCGTCGCCGGGTCCGGCTACCGCCTGGTGTTCAACTCCGGTCGGGACGCGAACCAGACCGTGCCGCACGTGCATCTGCACCTGCTCGGTGGTCGCGCCCTGACCTGGCCGCCGGGGTAGTCTCGCGCCGGCGCGACCGACCGAGCGACGCACGACGACGCGGCGCCCGGGTGGGTCGCGCGACGTCGCAGGGTGCCGGCCGTGGCCACGGCCGGCATGGTGGGTGTGGATTGCGCGGACGGGAGTCTCAGCGATGGACAACGTTGTGCCGGAAGGCGCCCGGCGCCACTACGAGCGCCTGGTTCAACGGGCGCAGCGGGACGGCCGGGTTCCGGCGGTGCAGGCCGCGGTCTACCGTGCCGACCGTCCGATGTGGACCTTCGAGGTCGGTACGGCCGGCGACGGGGTGGCCCTGGGACCGGAGACCCGGTTCCGGATCGGCTCGATCACCAAGACGCTGACCGCCGTACTGGTACTGCAGTGCCGCGACGAGGGGCTGCTCGACCTCGACGACCGGGTCTCCGACCACATGGGCGTGCCGGAGCACGGCGAGCTGACCATCCGTCGGCTGCTGAGCCACACCGCCGGGCTGCAGCGGGAGCCGTACGGCGACATCTGGGACACCCTCGCGGTGCCGAGCCTGGAGGAGACGCTGGCCGGCCTCGCGCAGGCCGAGCGGGTACTGCCGTCCGGGCGCCGCTTCCACTACTCCAACCTGGGTTTCGCGCTGCTCGGCCACCTGGTCGCGGCCAAGCGCGGCGGCACCTGGTTCGAGGTGCTGACCGACCGGGTACTGCACCCGCTGGACCTGCACCTCAGCCTGGAGCCGGGCTCGAACGCGGCGACCGGCTACCTGGTCGACGCGTGGTCCGACCACGCCCGGCCGGAGCCGGTGACCGACCTCGGCGGGATCGCGCCGGCGGCGCAGCTGTGGGGTACCGCGGCGGACCTGGCGCGGTGGGGTTCGTTCCTCGCCGATCCCCGGCACGTGGACCCGGACGGCGCGGTGCTGTCCGCGGACACGTTGACCGAGATGCGGTACCCGGTGGCGGCCCGGGACGAGCGGGTCTGGACGGCCAGTTTCGGTCTGGGCCTGATCGTGCGCCCACGGGGCGACCGGGGCCTCGACGTGGGGCACGGCGGGGCGATGCCCGGCTTCCTGGCGGAGACGTACGGTCGGGTCGCGCCGGGCGACGCCGCGGACGAGGTGCCGCCCGGTCTCGCCGCGGCGGTGCTGCTGTCCGCCGGTAACGGCGACGGCGCGCTCGGGCTGAGCCCGGCGCTGATGGACGCTGCGGTCGAGCGGGACCCGGCGGACATCGTGCCGTGGCGGCCGGGCGAGCCGGCGCCGGCCGGGTTGCGCAGCGCGCTCGGGCATTGGTGGGGCGAGGGATTCGAGCACGTGTTCCGGTGGCGGAACGGCAACCTGGAGTCCAGCGGTGTCGACGATCCCGCCGGCACGCCACCGACGGTGTACGCGGTGGAGTCGGCCGACCTGCTGCGCGCGGTGTCCGGTCGGGAGATCGGCGAGCAGCTGCGGCTGACCCGGGACTCGGACGGTCGGGTGGTCCGGATGCACTGGGCCACCTACCGGTTCACCCGTGAGCAGCAGACGTTCGACGGCGAATGGGTGAGCCAGCCGTAGATTTATCCCGGAACATCCGTTCCATCCCGCTATCGCATCGGACGTTTGTCCAGGTGACTGGCTCTTTGTCGGATCGTGTCGCGCCCCCGGTGGGCCGTCTGTGCCCCGCCGCCCACAAAACGGTCGGTACGTTGCGGCCGGGGGCGGATACCATGGTGACCTGTTGTCGAACGAGACCAGTGGAGGTAGGGCCCTCGCGGCCGGCCTATGACCAGTAGCCCACCCATCCAGCCTGTTCGGGCCCAGACCAAGATCACTGTGCCCGACCCGCACACCATGGTGAGTCTGCTCGGCACCCGTGACGAGCTACTCAAGCTGGTGGAGCGCTCGGTCCGAAGCGAGATCCACGTCCGCGGCAACGAGATCACCCTGACCGGCGAGCCGGCCGACAACGCGTTGGCCGAGCGGCTCTTCGCCGAGTTGCTGGAACTCATCGAGAAAGGCGAGACGCTGACCGAAGACGCGGTCCGGCGCACCGTCGGCATGCTTGAAGAGGGCACCGAGGAGCGTCCGGCGGAAGTACTGACCCTGAACATCCTGTCCCGGCGGGGCCGCAACATCCGGCCCAAGACGCTCGGTCAGAAGCGTTACGTGGACGCCATCGACGGCCACACCATCGTCTTCGGCATCGGGCCCGCCGGCACCGGCAAGACCTATCTGGCGATGGCCAAGGCGGTCCAGGCGTTGCAGGCCAAGCAGGTCAACCGGATCATCCTGACCCGGCCCGCGGTCGAGGCCGGCGAGCGACTCGGGTTCCTGCCCGGCACGCTGTACGAGAAGATCGACCCCTACCTGCGCCCGCTGTACGACGCGCTGCACGACATGATCGACCCGGACTCGATCCCGCGGCTGACCGCCAACGGCACGATCGAGGTCGCGCCACTGGCGTACATGCGTGGTAGGACCTTGAATGACGCGTTCATCATCCTGGACGAGGCGCAGAACACCACGCCCGAGCAGATGAAGATGTTCCTCACCCGGTTGGGGTTCGGTTCCCGGGTCGTGGTGACCGGCGACGTGACCCAGGTCGACCTGCCCGGCGGCACCAGCAGCGGACTGCGTGTGGTCCGCGACATCCTGGACGACCTGGAGGACGTGCACTTCGCCACGCTCGGCTCCGGCGATGTGGTGCGGCACCGACTGGTCAGCCAGATCGTCGACGCGTACGAGCGGTGGGACGCCGTGCAGGAGACCGCGAAGAACGACGGTGCTGACCGGGCACACCAGGGGGCGGGCCGGCGCGCCAAGCAGCGCTGACCGGCCACCCGCGACAGACACCGTGACCGAAACACCCGCGAAGAGGACCAGTGTCCATCGAGATCAGCAACGAATCCGGCATCGAGCTCGACACCCAGGCGGTGCTCGACGTCGCCCGCTACACGCTGGACCAGATGCAGGTGAACCCGCTCGCCGAGCTGTCCGTCCTGCTCGTCGACCTGGCGTACATGACCGAGCTGAACCACCGCTGGATGGGTGGGGACGGGCCGACCGACGTGCTCGCCTTCCCGATGGACGAGGTCGGCACCGGCATCGACCGGGGGCCGAGCGCGCCCGGCGTGGACGTCAGCGAGCCGGCGATGCTGGGCGACATCGTGCTCTGCCCGGAGGTTGCGGCGAAGCAGGCGGCCACCGCCGGCCATCCGACGGCCGACGAGATGCACCTGCTGACGGTGCACGGCGTACTGCACATCCTCGGCTACGACCACGCCGAACCGGACGAGGAACGCGAGATGTTCGGCCTGCAGAACCGGTTGCTGGCGCAGTGGCGGGCGGACCGGGACGGCGAGGAGAGGGCCGCTCCGTGACCCTGACCGTGCTGCTCGTCGCGGCCGCGCTGGTCATCCTGGCCGGTCTGTTCGCGATGACGGACGCGGGTCTGTCCCGGGTCTCCAAGGCCCGGGCCGGCGAGATGGCCCGGGAGGGCGTCCGGGGCGCCCGCACCCTCGGCGCGGTCGCCGACGATCTGCCACGCCATCTCAACCTGCTGCTCCTGCTCCGGCTGACCTGCGAACTCGCGGCCACCACGGTCGTGGCGTTCGTGACCGTCGACGCGTGGGGCACGGGTTGGGCCGCGGCGCTGGTCACCGCCGGGTCGATGACCGTGGTCAGCTTCGTGATCGTCGGCGTGGGCCCCCGCACGATCGGCCGGCAGCACGCGTACCGGGTGGCCCTGGCCGCCGCCCCGGTGGTGCGCTGGCTGGGGCGTGCGCTCGGCCCGCTGGCCAGCCTGCTGATCCTGGTCGGCAACGCGATGACGCCCGGGCGCGGCTTCCGGGAGGGGCCGTTCACCACCCAGGTGGAGCTGCGCGAGCTGGTCGACCTCGCCGAGCAGCGCGGCGTGGTCGAGCACGACGAGCGCGAGATGCTGCACTCGGTGTTCACCTTCGGCGACCGGATCGTGCGCGAGGTCATGGTGCCGCGTATCGAGATGGTGTGGATCGAGGCGAGCAAGACGGCCCGGCAGGGCCTGGCGCTCGCGCTGCGGTCCGGGTTCTCCCGCATTCCGGTGATCGGCGAGAACGTCGACGACGTGCTGGGCGTGGTCTACCTGAAGGACCTTGTCCGCCGCACCCAGAGCCAGCCGGACGCCGCGCGCGGGGTGACCGTGGAGGCGGTGATGCGGCCCGCCGAGTTCATCCCCGAGTCCAAGCCGGTCGACGACCTGCTCAGCCAGATGCAGGCGCAACGCATCCACATGGCGATCGTCGTCGACGAGTACGGCGGGACGGCCGGCCTCGTCACCATCGAGGACATCCTGGAGGAGATCGTCGGTGAGATCACCGACGAGTACGACGTGGAACGGCCGCCGGTGGAGCGGTTGCCGGACGGCTCGGTACGGGTGAGCGCCCGGCTGCCCGTCGAGGACCTCGGTGAGCTGTTCGGCGTGGACGTCCCCGACGGCGAGGTGGAGACCGTCGCCGGCCTGCTCGCCCAGGAACTCGGCCGGGTACCGATCCCGGGCGCCGAGGCGACCGTCGCCGGCCTGCGGCTGACCGCCGAGGGCACCACGGGCCGCCGCAACCGCATCGATACGGTGCTGGTGCGCCCACTCGGACAGGGCCACCGGGACACCCACACGTCCACCGACGACCGTAAGGAACAGACCGCCGATGCCTGAGACCCTGAACCCCGCCGGAGCCGAGGCTCTGGACGCCGAGGATGGCAAGCTCGTCACGTTGAGCCGGTCGGCCCGCGGCCGTACCGGAGCCGTGGAGGGCGCCGCGGTGCGGGACACCGACGGGCGCACCTACAACGCGTCGACGGTGGCACTGCCGTCGCTGTCGCTGTCGGCGCTGCAACTGGCGGTCGCCCAGGCGGTGTCGGCGGGCGCGCCGGGCCTGGAGGCGGCGGCGCTGGTCACCGAGGGCTCGGCGGTCGACGACGCGGGACTGGCCGCGGTACGCGACCTGTCCGCCAAGGCACCCGTCTTCCTGGCGGGTCCGGACGGCGTGGTGCTCGGCTCGTACAGTGGCTGAGTCGCAGGCCGGTTTCCGGTCCGGGTTCGCGTGTTTCGTGGGCCGGCCGAACGCCGGGAAGTCGACGCTGACCAACGCCCTGGTGGGCGAGAAGGTCGCGATCACCAGCAACCGTCCGCAGACCACCCGGCGTGCCATCCGGGGCATCGTGAACCGTCCGGGCGCGCAGCTCGTCCTGGTCGACACCCCGGGTCTGCACCGACCCCGCACGCTGCTGGGGGAACGGCTCAACGACCTGGTCCACCAGACCTGGACCGAGGTGGACGTGATCGGTCTGTGCGTGCCGGCCAACGAGGACGTCGGGCCGGGCGACCGCTTCATCGCCGCGCAGCTCAAGGAGCTGAAGGCCACCGTCATGGCGATCGTCACCAAGACCGACCTGGTCGACCGGGGACGGTTGGCCGAGCACCTGATGGCCGTGTCGAAGCTGGCGGACTTCGCCGAGGTCGTGCCGGTCAGCGCCGTGGCCGGTGAGCAGGTGGAGCTGCTGCTGGACCTGATGATCTCCTACCTGCCGCCCTCGCCGATGCTGTACCCGGACGACGTGGCCACCGACGAGCCGGAACGGGTCCGGATCGCCGAGCTGATCCGGGAGGCGGCGCTGGAGGGTGTGCGGGACGAGCTGCCGCACTCGATCGCGGTCCTGGTCGAGGAGATGAGCACGGAGACCACCCGCGCCGGTGCCCCGCTGACCCGCATCTTCGCCGACCTGTACGTGGAGCGGCCGACGCAGAAGGCGATCGTCATCGGCCAGCGCGGCAGTCGGCTGCGCGAGGTCGGCGCCACGGCGCGGGCGCAGATCGAGCAGCTGCTCGGCACGAAGGTCTTCCTGGATCTGCACATCCGCGTCGCGAAGGAGTGGCAGCGCGACCCGCGCCAGCTCCGCAAGCTCGGCTTCTGAGGCCCCGTTCGTAGACGCTCCGTCCGGCCGGAACTGCGGAGCGTTCGCGCTGGTAGCGGTGATGGCGGGCCGTCGGGCATTGGTGCGCGGCTCGTATGATCGGGCGCGGATGTCCGCTGGTCCGCCCTCCCGCTCGGCTGGGCGATCGCCTGCCAGCCGGAGAGGGGCTCTTGCGATGCGTCGTGGTGGCACGGGGGGATCCGACGGGCGGCCTGCGCCGCCGCGGCGCTCCGGCGGATTCGTCTCCATCGGTCTCGTACTGTCGCTCAGCATCGGGCTGGTGGGCACGGTACTGGGCGTCGGCGCCACCAGCCAGTCGCTGAACGTCTCCGACGGCAACATCTGGCTGTGGAGCAGCAAACCGGCGCAGGCCAGCCGGATCAACGCCAACTCCGGCCGGGTGGACGTCAACCAGCCGCTGCTGGACTCCCGCGGGCACCACGTCGAGGTCACCCAGAACGACAAGTACCTGCTGTTGCACGACCTGGACGCCGGCAAGGTCACCTCCGTCGACCTGACCCGGATGGGGTTCACCGGCAGCCTCACCGTCGACAAGGGACCCGGCGTACGGGTGGCGCTGTCCGGTCGCAAGGCGGTGCTGATCGACCAGAAGTCCGGTCAGGTACGCGGCTTCGACCCGGCCACCCTGCGGACCACCTCGGCCCGGCTGCAGCTGCCCGCCCCGCTGTCCGGCGGTGACTTCGACTCCGGTGGCGCGCTGTGGCTCGGGGTCCCGTCGCAGGGCACGGTGGTCAGCGTCGCGGTGTCGGACTCCGCGGCCCGCGTCACGCGCACCGAGCCCGCCACCGACCCCGGCCATCCGATGACGCTCACGGTGCTCGACCACGGCGTGCTCGCGGCGGACCCGTCCGGCACCCGGATCGCCGTGGTGACCGACACGGTGGCGCAGCGCTCCGCGACCGCGGCGCTGACCGACGTCACCGCGCCGGCGCGGACGGTGGGCCGGCTGGCCGTGCTGACCCTGCCGAAGACCGGTCGGGTGCTGCCCGTCGACCTGCGCCGGGGCGGTCGGGTGCACGGCTTCGACCTGCCGGACGGTGTCACGCCCGGGCCGGCGACCCCGTTCGCCGGTCGGATCTACGTGCCGGACGCCAAGCAGCACCAGGTGTTCGTGTTCAGCCGCACCGGGCGCAGTCTCGGCACCCTCGGCCTGTCCGGCGCGCACGGCCCGCTGGAGCTGGAGGTGCGCGAGGGGCACCTGACGATCAACGCGCCCGACTCGAGCGTGGCGCGGATCGTCGACTCCGACGGCGTGACCCGGGTCGTGGACAAGTACCGCACCGACGTGCCGGGTGGCGACGGCGACCTGTCGCTGATCGCGGCGCCCGCACCGGGTGGCAAGGGCAAGGACTCCGGCGCGAAGCCCGGTGACGGCTCGGCGCAGGACGGCCCGCCCGGCCCGCCGATCCCGGTGACGGCGCTGGCCGGCAGCCACCAGGTCACGCTGTCCTGGCCGGCGGCGGCCGCCAACGGAGCGCCGGTCCAGCACTACGACATCAGCTGGAACGGTGGGCACCGCCGGGTCGACCCCGGCGACCGGTCCCTGGTCGTCGGCAACCTGCACAACGGCCGGACGTACTCGTTCGGCGTCACCGCCACGAACCGGTTCGGCACCGGCCCGGTGGCGCTGTCCGACCAGGTCACGCCCGGCGGCAGGACGCCCGACGTGCCGGTCGGGGTACGCGCGAAGGTGGCCCGCGACGGCACCGTCACGGTGTCCTGGAAGCCGGCCGACGAGGCCCGTGACTACGTCGTCCAACCGTCCGGTGGTGCCGCGCAGAGCGTCGTGACCGGCACGTCCGCCACGGTCGACGGCCTCACCGGCGGCCAGTCGTACACGTTCACGGTGGTCGCGCGCAGCTCCCGGGGCACCGCGAGCCGGCCCAGCGCGCCCAGCAACGCCGTGACACCGTTCGGCGTGCCGGGGCAGCCGCAGAACGCGCGGGTGCAGCAGACCGGGACGCAGGAGTGGACGGTGAGCTGGGCGCCGGCCGCCGACAACGGCGGGCCGATCACCGGCTACCGGGTGCAGGCCAGCGGCCAGTCGCCGAAGAACGTCGCGGGCAGCGCCCGCTCCGCCGTGCTGACCGGATCGGGCGGCACGTTCTCGGTGGTCGCGGTGAACGCGGCCGGCCCAGGGGAGAAGGCGATCGCGACCGCGCAGCCGCCGCCCCCGCCGACCGTCCGGATCACCAGCACCGACGCCACCTCGAAGACGATCTCGGTACGGGCGAGCGCCAGCGGCGTCAACGTGCAGAACTGCACGCTCAGCGTGCCGGGCGGTGGCTCGGTCACCGGCGCGTGCGACGCGCTCCAGGTGACCGGCACGGTGCGCGCGAGTACCCGGTACACGGTCTCGGTGACCTCGCACAACGCGGGCGGTGACTCCGCCCCGGTGTCCGCGACGGTCACCACCGACACCGTCAGCGGCCGGGTCACCTGCACCAACGACCCGAGCCAGACCCCGAACGGCGCCACGTACTGCAACACCGGCATCGGTTCCTACGCCAGCCCGTCGCAGAGCGGCGGCGGCACCAAGGTGCCCAACGGCGGCACGCACAGCGTCATGTGCCAGGTGACCGGGCAGCAGATCAACCCGCGCACGTACAACAACAACAAGGTCAGCAACGTCTGGCTGCTGATCGACAACGGCAAGTACATCCCGTACGCGTGGTTCGACGTCAACCTGAACAACGTGAACACCTGCGGGTGAGCGAGCACGGGGGAGTGTGGCGGTGAGCTACCCGCAGCAGGGCGGACTGCCCGACCAGAACGAGGTCAACGCGTACGTGGCCACGTTCCGGCGGTTGACCGGCAACATCGAGCAGGTCGTGCTCGGCAAGCCCGAGGTGGTACGGCTCGCGGTGACGGCGCTGTTCGCCGGCGGCCACGTACTGGTCGAGGACGTGCCCGGCACCGGGAAGACCACGCTGGCCCGGGCGCTGGCGGCGAGCCTGCGCGGCGAGTGGCGGCGGGTGCAGTTCACGCCGGACCTGCTGCCGTCGGACGTCACCGGTGTCACGATCTTCAACCAGGCCACCCGGGACTTCGAGTTCCATCCGGGCCCGGTGTTCGCCAACATCGTGATCGCCGACGAGATCAACCGTGCCTCCCCGAAGACGCAGTCGTCCCTGCTGGAGGTCATGGAGGAGCGGTACGTCACGGTGGACGGCGTGCGGCATCCGGTGCCGCGCCCGTTCCAGGTGGTCGCCACGCAGAACCCGGTCGAGATGGACGGCACGTACCGGTTGCCGGAGGCGCAGCTGGACCGTTTCCTGATGCGGATCTCGGTGGGCTACCCGGACGAGCAGACCGAGATCGAGGTACTGCGCGGCGGCGCGGCCCGCCGCTCGCCCGAGGAGCTGCCCGCCGTCACCGACACCGGCACGGTGGCGCAGTTGTCCGCCGTCACCCACCGGGTCTTCCTGCACGACGCGCTCTACGGGTACGCGGTGCGGCTGGCCACGGTCACCCGGCAGCATCCGGACGTGCGGCTCGGGCTGTCGCCCCGTGGCGCGATCGCGTTGACCCGCGCCGCGCAGGCGTACGCGCTGGCGGAGGGGCGCGGGTACGTGCTGCCGGAGGACTTCAAGGCGCTCGCGACGGCGGTCGTGTCGCACCGCCTGGTGCTGACCCCCGACGCGCAGCTGCGCGGCCGGACCGCGGACGAGATCGTCACGCAGGCGTTGGC
>JBAUUM010000825.1:0-6616 GCA_049582705.1 Actinocatenispora sp. | reverse complement strand
TCACACCCGTAGCCACCAACCCACAGCCCAACACGATCAGGCTGCGAACGGAATCCTCACAGTCAGGCCAGTACGATGTCGAACCCGCCGTCGTCGTCGAGCGGGTCCGGCCGGTCCGGGTGCGCCGGCACCGGATACTCGTCCACCAGTGCGGTCTCCGGCCCGGGCCAGGTCGCCTGGCTGACCTCGACGGCGTCGCCGTGCGCGTCGCTGGCCACGTGCAGGAGCACCAGTACGGGGGTGTCCGGCCGGATGTGCAGCAGCTCGGCCTCCCGCCGGCTGGGCTGGCGCGCGGTGATGCGGTCCGTGGCGCGGGCGTAGCGGCGCCCGGTCACCTCCTCGACCGTCAGGTAGAGAGGGCCGCGCAGCGCGTCGAGCGTCTCCAGCGCGCTGCCGGCGACCTCGGCCGGCAGCAGCCAGCTGGCTCCGACCTCGGCCGGCTGGTCGCCCAGGTAGAGCACGTGGCGGCGGACGACCAGTTCGACGCCCGGTTCGAGGTTGAAGGCGCGTGCGACGTCCTCGGGGGCGCGGTCCCGACCGGCGGAGATCAGGTGCTGCCGGTAGCGGACGGGCATGTCGCGGTGGTACCCACGGGCCCGGCCGTAGCGCGACCGGGAGAGCCGGTGCATCTGCCGACGGCTTCCCCGCACGAACGTGCCCGAGCCGGGCTTGGTGAGCACCAGGCCCTCCACCCGCAGCTGGTCGATCGCACGCTGCACGGTCTGGCGGGCCACCCCGTAGCTGCTGGCCAGCGCGGGAATGGAGGGGAGCCGTTCGCCGGGTTCGAGCTGGCCACCGCGGATCGCGGAGCGCAGCTGGTCGGCGATCTGACGGCTCGGTGATTCGGCGATACCAGGATTGATCGTCACGCGGTCCTCCCAGGCAGGTTCCGCCAGTTTAAGCCCTAGCTACCTAGGACGCACTGCGCGACATGCCGTACGTCACGCTTTGTGGACCGATGGGTCCACCGCGTCGGAACACCGTCGAAGCGGATGCCCGGGCGGACCACGCCGGGCGGACCACGCCGGGCGGGCACACCCGTGCACGGGTGGATCGGATCGCCGCGGGCGAGCCGCTCAGCGGCCGGACGGGGGAGTGCTGCCGCCACCGCGGCGGCGCAGGTACTTCTCGAACTCCTTGGCGATCTCGTCGCCGGACAGCGCCTCCAGCCCGGCCTCCCCGTCGCGCTGCTCCAACGACTGGACGTACTCCGCGATCTCGGAGTCCGACTCGATCAGCTCCCGGACCTGTTCCTCCCAGTCGGAGGAGTCCACGGCCAGCTCGCCGGTCGGCACCGGCAGGTCGAGCACCTCCTCGACGCGGTGCAGCAGACCCAGCGTCGCCTTCGGGCAGGGCGGCTGACTCGCGTAGTGCGGTACGTGTGCCCAGAAGGACACGGTGTCGATCTCGGCCCGCGCCGCCGCCTCGTGCAGCACGCCGACCACGCCGGTGGGGCCCTCGTACTTGGTCGGGGTCAGCGCCAACCGGGACAGCAGGCCCGGGTCGGACGCGGTGCCGGTGATCGGCAGTGGACGACTGAACGGCACGTCGGCGAGCAGCGCACCGAGCAGCACCAGCTGGTCCACCTCAAGACGGTGGCAGACGTCCAGGATCTCGTCGCAGAAGTTCTTCCAGCGCATGTTCGGTTCGATGCCCCGCAGCAGAACGACGTCACGCTCCGCTTCCGGGGTCTCACACAGATAGAACCGACTGGTGGGCCACTCGATGTCGCCGGGTCCGGCGTCCGACATCGAGACGTTGGGCCGGGTGACCTGGAAGTCGTAGTACGTCTCCGGGTCGACCTCGTCGATCTTGCGGGCTTTCCAGGCCAGACGCAGGTGGTCCACCGCAGCTGTTGCGGCGTCCGCGGCGTCGTTCCATCCCTCGAAGGAGGCGATGAGCACGGGGGAGCGGAGCACCGGAAGTCCGTCGAACTCGGTCACCGCGCAAGCGTACGTCGCGGCGCCGACGGTCCAGCCGACCGCCCGTCGGCGCGCCGGGCACGGTACGGTTCCGGTTTACCTCGGCGGCCCCTCGACCGGGGGCCGGTCACACGACTAGTGGGTTACGAGGTTCGGACGGATAGGCTGATCAAGTGACGACTTCCGCGAAGCTACTGGACACCGTGCGTGACCGAGTGTTGATCGCTGACGGTGGCATGGGCACGATGTTGCAGGCGGCGGATCCGTCCCTCGACGACTTCGAGGGGCACGAGGGCTGCAACGAGATCCTCAACGTGACCAGGCCGGACATCGTCCGGAGCATTCACGACGCGTATTTCTCGGCCGGCGCCGACTGCGTGGAAACCAACACGTTCGGCGCCAACTACGCCAATCTCGGTGAGTACGGGATTGCGGAGCGTACCGAGGAGCTGTCGCTGCTCGGCGCCCGGCTGGCCCGTGAGGTCGCCGACGGGTGGTCCACCCCGGACCGGCCGAGGTTCGTCCTCGGCTCCATCGGCCCCGGCACCAAGCTGCCGACGCTCGGTCACGCTCCGTACAGTCAGCTGCGCGATGTGTACGAGCGGTGCGCGGCGGGCCTGATCGAGGGCGGCGCCGACGCTCTGCTGGTCGAGACCTGCCAGGACCTGCTGCAGGCCAAGTCCGCGGTGGTCGGCGCGAACCGCGCGATGGCCGCCGCCGGGATCCGGGTTCCGCTGCTGTGCCACGTGACCGTCGAGACCACCGGCACGATGCTGGTCGGCAGCGAGATCGGTGCCGCGCTCACCGCCCTGGAGCCGCTCGGCGTCGACTTCATCGGCCTCAACTGCGCGACCGGACCCGCCGAGATGGTCGAGCACCTGCGCTACCTGTCCCAGCACGCGCGGGTCCGGCTGTCCGTGATGCCCAACGCCGGACTGCCGGAGCTCACCCGTGACGGCGCCCGCTACCCGCTGACCCCGGACGAACTCGCCGAGGCGTTGCACGGGTTCGTCACCGAGTTCGGCGCGTCGCTGATCGGCGGCTGCTGCGGCACCACCCCCGAGCACATCACCGCGGTGGCGCAGCGCGTCGCCGGGGTCACGCCCGCCGCCGTGGACGTCCGCCCCGAGCCGGGCACCGCGTCGATGTACCACCACGTCCCGTTCCGTCAGGACGCTGGCGTGCTGATGATCGCGGAGCGCACCAACGCCAACGGCTCGAAGGCGTTCCGGGACAAGATGCTCGACGGTGACTTCACCGGCTGCGTACAGATCGCCCGTGACCAGGCCCGGTCCGGTTCGCACATGCTGGACCTGTGTGTGGACTACGTGGGCCGCGACGGCGCGGTCGACATGCGGGAGGTCGCCGGCCGGTTCGCCACCGCCAGCACGCTGCCGATCATGCTCGACTCCACCGAGCCCGCGGTCATCGAGGCCGGCCTGGACATGCTCGGCGGCCGCTGCGTGGTGAACTCGGTCAACTACGAGGACGGGGACGGTCCGGAATCCCGGTTCGCGCGGGCCATGCCGATCATCCGTGAGCACGGCGCCGCCGTCGTCGCCCTCACCATCGACGAGGAGGGCCAGGCCCGCACCGCCGACTGGAAGGAACGGGTCGCGGTCCGGCTCATCGAGGACCTCACCGGCAACTGGGGGATGCACACCTCCGACATCCTGGTCGACTGCCTCACCTTCCCGGTGTCGACCGGCCAGGAGGAGACCCGCCGCGACGCGCTGGAGACGATCGAGGCGATCCGCCGCCTCCGGGCGCGGTACCCGGAGGTGAACTTCACCCTCGGCGTGTCGAACGTGTCGTTCGGTCTCAATCCGGCCGCCCGCCAGGTGCTCAACTCGGTCTTCCTGCACGAGTGTGTCCAGGCGGGGCTCAGCTCGGCGATCGTGCACGCGAGCAAGATCCTGCCGATGTCGAAGATCCCCGACGAGCACCGCGAGGTCGCGCTGGACCTCGTCTACGACCGGCGCCGGGAGGGCTACGACCCGCTTCAGCGCCTCATCGAGCTGTTCGAGGGCGTCGACATGGCCTCCGCCCGGGCCAGCCGGGCCGAGGAACTGGCCGCGCTGCCACTGGACGAGCGTCTCAAGCGGCGCATCATCGACGGTGAGCGCGGCGGGCTGGACGAGGACCTGGACGCCGCGCTGGTCGAGCGTTCGGCCCTGGCCATCGTCAACGAGACCCTGCTCGAGGGCATGAAGGTGGTCGGCGACCTGTTCGGGTCCGGCCAGATGCAGCTGCCGTTCGTACTGCAGTCCGCGGAGGTCATGAAGGCCGCCGTGGCGTACCTGGAACCGCACATGGAGTCCACCGACGAGGCGGGCAAGGGCACGATCGTGCTCGCCACGGTCAAGGGCGACGTGCACGACATCGGCAAGAACCTCGTCGACATCATCCTGTCCAACAACGGCTACACCGTGGTCAACCTGGGCATCAAGCAGCCGATCAGCGCCATCCTCGACGCCGCCGAGGAACACGACGCCGACGTGATCGGCATGTCCGGGCTGCTGGTCAAGTCGACCGTGGTCATGAAGGACAACCTGGCCGAGATGGTCACCCGGGGCATGCACTCGCGCTGGCCGGTGATGCTCGGCGGCGCGGCCCTGACCCGCGCGTACGTCGAGGACGACCTGCGCTCGGTGTTCGACGGCGAGGTGCACTACGCCAAGGACGCCTTCGAGGGTCTGAGCCTGATGGACCGGGTCATGGTGGCCCGCCGCGGCGGCGCCCCGGTGATCGACCCGGAACGGGAGCAGAAGCTCGAGCAGCGTCGCGAACGCCGGGCCCGGCAGCGCACCGTGGTCGCCGAGCAGGCACCCGACCTGTACGACACGAGCGTCCGGTCCGACGTGGCGACCGATGTGGACGTCCCCACCGCCCCGTTCCACGGCAGCCGGGTGGCGAAGGGCATCGCGCTGTCCGACTACGCGGCGCTGCTGGACGAACGGGCCACGTTCCTCGGCCAGTGGGGTCTGAAGCCCGCACGTGGCGGCTCCGGCCCGTCGTACGAGGAGCTGGCCGAGACCGAGGGCCGGCCCCGGCTCCGGTACTGGCTGGACCGGCTGGCCGCGGAGCAGGTCCTGGAGGCGGCCGTCGTCTACGGCTACTACCCGTGCTACTCCGAGGGCAACGACCTCGTCGTGCTGGACGAGAACGGGCATGCCGAGATGACCCGGTTCACCTTCCCGCGGCAGCGGCGGGACCGGCGACTGTGCATCGCCGACTTCTTCCGCGCCAAGGAGTCCGGCAGCCTCGACGTGATCGCGTTCCAACTGGTCACGGTCGGCGCGGCGATCAGCGAGTACACCGCCAAGCTGTTCGCGGCGAACGCCTACCGCGACTACCTGGAGGTACACGGGCTGTCCGTGCAGCTCGCCGAGGCGCTGGCCGAGTACTGGCACCGACGGGTCCGCAGCGAGCTGATCCTGCCCGGCGGTGGGAGCATCGCCGACGCCGACCCCGCCGACCTGGACGGCGTGTTGAAGGTGGACTACCGGGGCTGCCGGTACTCCTTCGGCTACGCCGCCTGCCCCGAGCTGGAGGACCGGGCCAAGGTGGAGACGCTGCTGCGTCCCGAGCGGATCAACGTCCGGCTGTCGGAGGAGTACCAGCTGACGCCGGAGCAGTCGACCGACGCGCTCGTGGTGCACCACCCGGAGGCGAGCTACTTCAACGCGCGGTGAGTCCCGACCGGCCCGGGGCTCCCGGGCCGGTCGGCGGGTCCGCATCTGATGGGGTGGCGGCCCGCTGTCCCGGGACCGGCCGGTCGCCGCCGGTACGTGACCCAGGCCACCCGCCCACGACGGCCCGTACCGCCGGGTGCCCGGTACCGGCAGGATCGACCCATGCCGATCAACGCCACGCCCCCGGACCTCGCCGCAGTCCTGTTCGACATGGACGGGACGCTCGTGGACAGCGAGAAGGTCTGGACGGTGGCGCTCAACGAGCTGGCCGACCGGCTGGGCGGGCGGCTCTCCGACGAGGCGCGGGCCCGGATGGTCGGCACGAACATGTCCCAGTCGATGACGATCCTGCACGTCGACATCGGCTGTACCGACCTGGACCCGACGGTCAGCGTCGACTGGCTGGAGACCCGGATGGGCGAGCTGTTCGCCGCCGGTCTGGTGTGGAAGCCCGGCGCCCGGGACCTGCTGGCCGCCGTGTCGGCCGCCGGCATCCCGGCGGCACTGGTCACCGCGACCCGTCGGCGCCTGGTGGAGACCGCCCTGGAGACCATCGGCCGGCAGTACTTCGCGGCCGTCGTGTGCGGCGACGACATCTCCGAGACCAAGCCGCACCCGGAGCCGTACCGCACCGCGGCGGCGCTGCTCGACGCGCCGCCGGCCCGCTGCGTGGCCATCGAGGACTCACCGACGGGGCTGGCCAGCGCGACCGCCGCCGGCTGCGTGGTGCTCGGCGTGCCCAGCGAGGTCGACCTGGCCGGCACGCCCGGCGTCACCCTGGTGGACAGCCTCATCGGCATCGACGTGCCCTACCTGCGGCGCCTGGCGGCCACTGCGGCGGCGACCCGGTAGCGCGATGGCGCGGTAGTGCCGCGACGGCAACGACGGGGTAGTGCCGCGATGGCGGTGGCGAGACTGTTACGCCGCAACGAGACGGCGGTGGCGGGCGGCGCCGAGATCGTTTCGCCGCAACGAGATGGCCGTTGCGGGGTGGCGCCA
>JBAUUM010000824.1:0-1554 GCA_049582705.1 Actinocatenispora sp. | reverse complement strand
CCAGTGGGCCGGACGCGCCGGACGCGCCGGACACGAGCGACGTACCCGGTAGGTCGGTGCCGCCCGCGCGACCGCTCACCGGGCCGCAACTGTCCCTCGTGGACATCAGCGGCACGCCGCGGCTGCTCGGCCGGCTCACCGTCGACGGCGGGTACGTCGACGCGCGGCAGGTCGGCCGCACCGCCCGGATCGTGGTCAGCAGCGTGCCGCACCTCGACTTCCCGCCACCCCGGGCGGGCGAGAGCGCGTCCGACCTGACCGCACGGAACCGGCGGATCGTCCAGCACTCCACGGTCCAGGACTGGCTGCCGCGCTACCGGCTGGAGCGGGACGGGCGGAGCACCGACGGCCGGGTGCCGTGCCCCGCGGTCGAACATCCCGCCGAGTACAGCGCCACCGCCATGCTGACCGTACTGACCGTCGACCTCAAACGTGCCCTGGACGACGGCAGCCCGCTCACCGTCGTCGGCGACGGGCAGAGCGTGTACGCCACCGGGCACAGCCTGTACGTCGCCGGGGTGCGGCAGCCCGCCGGCCCGGAGATCCGCGGGCGGTACCGGCCGGCCACCGACATCCGACAGTTCGACATCTCCGGTACCGCCCGGCCCCGTTACCTCGCCGGCGGCACCGTGCCCGGTTCGCTGCTCAACCAGTACTCGATGTCGGAGTACCAGGGGCGGCTGCGGGTCGCGGTGACCGACGGCGTCGGCGAGGACATGGCCAGTACGGTGCACGTGCTGGCCCGGGACGGTACGACGCTGCGCACCCGTGGTTCGGTGGGCGGCCTCGGGCACGGCGAACGCATCATGGCCGTGCGGTTCCTCGGCCCGGTGGGCTATGTGGTGACATTCCGGCAGACCGACCCGCTGTACACGATCGATCTGAGCGACCCGGCGCACCCGCGCACCGTCGGCGAGCTGCACCTGACCGGGTACTCGTCCTACCTGCATCCGGTGGGCGCGAACCGGCTGATCGGGATCGGTCAGGACGCCACGAAGGCGGGGCAGACCACCGGGCTGCTCGTGTCACTGTTCGATGTGGACGAACCGGCGGCGCCGCGGCGGGTGGCCAGCTACCACCTGCCCGGCGGGTACACCGCGGCGGAGTTCGATCCGCACGCCTTCCTGTACTGGCCGGAGACCGGCCTGCTGGTCGTGCCGGTGCAGCCCACCGGCGTGGTCGCCGACCCGTCCGGCAGCTCGCCGGCACGCGAACAGCAGCCGGGCGCGCTCGTACTGCGGGTGCGTGGCGACTCGCTCGCCAGGCTGGGGATGGTCCGGCATCCCGCCGACCGCCTGATGCCGTGGGATCCGATCCAGCGGTCCCTGGTGGTGGGCACGACACTGTGGACGGTCTCGTCGGCGGGACTGCTCGCCACCGACCAGGAATCGTTGTCCCGACAGGCATGGCTGCCCGTCGCCTGACCCGGCCGGCGCGGGCGGTTGCTGGACGGCGGTCGCGTGCGCCGCGGCGTGGGCCCGCACGGTGACCGCCCGCCGGTACGCCTGTGACGCGACGAAGCCCTGGTGGTCCCGCGGACCACCAGGGCTTCGT
>JBAUUM010000823.1:0-2524 GCA_049582705.1 Actinocatenispora sp. | reverse complement strand
CCCACGGCCGGGCACGCCACCGCGCGAGGAACGCCCCGGCGTCGCGGGGATCCGGGCCGCCGTCCCGGTTCTCGCGCGGCGCCGGCGGGGTGGGGGAGCCCTGCCGCTTCTGTGCAGCGACACGCCGATTGACGCGGCATGCCGCTGCACGGTTCGAGGGCCTTGCTTCTTCTGTGCAGCGACATGCCGATTGACCCGGCGTGGCGCGGCACAGAACGAGGACGAACCGGGGCGACGGCACCCGGCGAGGCGAGGGGTACGGCAGGGTCAGCCGGCGAACGGCAGTACCGGCAGCCCGCGCACGCCGGGACGGCAGACGAACAGGGCGCCCGCGTACGCCCGTTCCGGTTCCGTCACGTCGATCTGGGACGTGGTGATGTAGAGCGTGTCCAGCTCCGGGCCGCCGAACGCGCAGGCCGTGACATGCCGTACCGGCAGCGGCAGGTGCGCCTCCAGGGCGCCGTCGGGGGAGTAGCGACGCACCGCGGCGCCACACCACAGGGCCACCCACAGGTGCCCCTCGGCGTCGACCGTGAGGCCGTCCGGCGAGCCGTCCGCCTCGTCGATGTGCGCGACGGGACGCCGGTTGTGCAGTGTGCCGGTCCCGGCGTCGAAGTCGAACGCGTCGATCCGCTGCGTCGGCGTGTCCACGTAGTACGCGGTGCGCCCGTCGGGGCTCCAGGCCAGGCCGTTGGAGATCGTCGCGCCGTCGAGTACCGGTTCGGCGTCGCCGGCCGGATCCAGCCGGTACAGCGTGCCCCGGCCGGGCGCCTCGTCGTAGGCCATCGACCCGCAGTAGAACCGGCCCTGCGGGTCGCATCCGCCGTCGTTCATCCGGATGCCGGTGTCCGACCACAGCTCCGGCAACGGTTGCGGAGGCGCGTCGTGGTCCGGCCCGAGCAGCGTGAAGCCCCGCTCGACGGCCACCACCAGGCCGCCCGCCCGGCGCGGTCGCAGCGCGGCGGCGACCACCCCGACGTGCCGGCGGGTGATCGCGGTGTTGCCCAGCGGCGCGGAGTCGGGACTGTGCGGCGGGGCGGACATGATGTCGCCGGCCAGCATGTCGACCCAGCGGATCACCCCCGCGTCGGCATCCCACACCGGTCCCTCACCGTGCTGTGCGCACGGCGGCCCGTACTGTTCCGGAGCGTCGGCCGACTCTGCAGGCATGCCCATCACCCTGTCGTCGCGTTGGCGGTCGCGTGTCCGGCCAGCCTAGGCCCTGTACGGCGGGGGCGCCCGGCAGGCCGGTGCGCTGCCCACGGGAAGCGTCCGTCCGGATCGAGGGCGGCCCACCAGCGCCGGAATGAACTCGCTTGTGCGCGGTGACCGGTTCCCCGGAGGATGACAGGCCGACAGATCGGGGGCGGTGTGACACGCATGTTCATCGGGGCCGGCGACCTGGCCGGCCTGCTCGCCGAACACCAACCGGGCAGGACCCTCGCCGGGGTCACCCGGTTGACCGGCGGCAGCAAGAAGGGCGTCTACCGGCTCACCTTCGACGACGGTCCGACGGTGATCCTCTACGCCTGGAACCCGGACGAGAACTACTGGCCGGCCAGCGGCGATCCGCTCGACGATCCGTTCTCGGACGCCTCGGGGCCGGACCTGTTCGAGACCAGCCAGGCGGCCCTGGACGCGGCCGGCGCCCGCCCACCGAGGCTGTACGCGTTCGACCGCACCGGCCGGCACCATCCCGCGGACCTCGCCCTGGTCGAGGACGTACGCGGCGGGTCGCTGGAGACGTTGCTGGACCGTGATTCCGCCGCGGCCGCCGGACCGCTCGCCGTGCTCGGCGCGTCGCTGCGCGCCATGCACGCGACCCGCAGCCCGTACTTCGGCAAGCTCGCGTTCATCGACCGCGGCATCGCCCCGCAGGACCGGCGCGCGGAGGACGTGGTCGTGGACCGGGCGCTGCGGCACCTCGCCACGGTCGCCGCGCGTGACCCCCGGGTCGCGGCGGCCCGCCACGACATCGAGGCTCTGGTCCGGACGAAGCGGGCCGCCGTCGCGCCGCGCCGGGAGTACGGGCTCGTGCACGGTGAACTGGGCGCGGACCATGTGCTGCTCGACGACGACGGCCGTCCCGTGATCATCGACATAGAGGGCCTCACCTACTTCGACGTCGAGTGGGAACACGCGTTCCTCCGGTTGCGCTTCGGTGCGCACTACTCGCGTCTCGGCCTGCCGGAGGTCGACGAGGACCGGGTCGACCTGTACGCGTTCGCGCAGTCGCTGTCGCTGATCGAGGGGCCGCTGCGGATCGCCGACACCGACTTCCCGGACCGTGAGTGGATGCTCAACCTTGCCGAGTGGAACATCGGCCGGGTCCTCACCGCCGTCGCCGGGCGGGGCGGCCCCGGCCGCTGAACGCGGAGCGTCCGGAGGCGGTGGGCGGACCGTCCGGTCCGCCGGCGCGGCACACCGCGCAGGCTCCACGCCGCCGCTGGTGGTACGCCAGGGTGGCGAGACCGATCAGCGGGCCCCAGGACATCAGCAGTACCAGGAGGACATTGCCGATCAT